>JBLHVA010000001.1:0-28667 GCA_047630005.1 Candidatus Endobugula sp.
ACCTTTGTTGTAACTACAGCTGCCATATTTTGTGCCAGCCATCCCCATATTATCGTAAGCGCCTTCTACCAAACGAATCGCTTGGTTCAAGTTAGTCTGTGCGGTGTGTCCAAAATGAATACTGATATTATCACCATAACTAGTGGAGTAACTGCTGCCCCAATTAGTATTGGCTTGCCATGATGCACTTCGCCGATCCGGTGGCTGAATCACTTTAGAGCCGTGAGAGGCTAATATTTGCTGCAGCTCTGGTTGCTCGCTTTCATTACTGCCACGACCAATCATCACCATCGAATTAATTTCTGGTACCGATTGTGATGAACGCGGCAATACCACCCAATGCTTTTGTCCAGTCGCCAACTGAACCAAACAGCCGGCCTCACCGTGGCACTCACCTTCGTGCTGCAGCTCACCATCAAAAAACACCTGACCTTTTTCTGGCTGAAAATTACTCTTACTGCGATAACGCCAGCCTACCGGCCTTTCGTGATCTAGCACCTTAGCTAACACGCTGCCTTGCTGTGTACCCTGCATAGAAAATGGGGTTAAAAATGTTTTGTTTTTTTCTTCGCCATCAGTGACCACTTGAGTGGCGTCAATACTACCGGCATACCCAGTTTCGTCACTGAATTTATGCTGAATCTTAGTCACTACATAAATTTGTTGATCAAATTCAGGCCGCCCTTTTCCTTCAACATCATCACCGCCAAGCAAGGGATTAAATAATTGAAAGCAATACCCGGGGCTTAACAAGGGGCTATATACCGAACCCGTTAAAGTCGCGGATTCAGTACTGATTTGTTGCGATATTTTACGCTGCTGGTCTTTAGCTTCGGCATCATTAACACCGTAATCGTAGTTCCAATGATGCTGATAGCCTACGGTTGCCGAACTATTATCTTGTGCACGATAACTATGAAAACTCGCCACCGTATTGTCTTTCCATTCGGGATCTATTTGATTTAATAAGGTTTGCACCTTCGCGGGCATCATTTTTACAGAATAACGTAAATCAGCAAAAACATCGTACTGCTGAGAACGCAGCGGCTCAACGGAACTAAAGGTATACCGTAATGGCAACGGGCCATGATAAAACCCCGGTATAGAAACAGTATCGGGCGTTAATACTTTATCCGAGAACACTAAGGTCAGCTTATTTTCTTCGTGGATAAAGAAGTAATTAATAAACGCCTTCGCTAAGACACGTTGAAGCATATCCATCGACGACTCACCACTTTGCATCCAGTCTTGGGTGCGAGTAAGTGTAGGACTATCGCTAAAGTCAAAACGTAGAACAAAACGTGGGTCTTGTAATTCTTGAGAGAAAATCTGCGTAATGAGTTCACGAATGTCACAGCCACTAAAAATATAATAATTATTTCTTAGGGTTAACAGATGCAATGGGGACTGCAACGTGAGGGTATAAATACCCGGCGCGCCCATCGCTAATTCGGTAATAACACCACGAAAAAAGCGAGGGGTAAAACCACCGCCCTCGGGCATTGCAATACGTACCTTCACCCAATGTCCAATATAACGCGCATCCAATAACAGACCTTTTTCATCGGTATCATCCGCACGCAGTTCAACCGATAGCTGGAAAGGCTGGGAAACCGATTCTTGCCCTTCTAGAGAATTCACACGAATATACTGGCTACCCACAGCACCCAACGTTGCATCGCCCTCGATTTCGATTAACGCGAGTTGATTGTCAACACTAAGCGATTCGATGTTAAATGGTGGGTAATTATCAGTCATAAGTTTTTTTGTTAGGCGATAAGGTGTAATACACATGATATTGTTAAACCGTATATTTACGATTTATTTTTACTGTATTAGCTTACAAGCAGGTTTAGTGCCAGTTAGATATGAGCACGTATTTGATGTGTTTCATGCAATATCGGTGGTTTTTTATCCTAAAAAAGCCATTTTTGCGTAAACGTATGATGGCTTAGGACAAGTAATAGGACGAATATTTTTCATGGGTTATTTTCAACCCATGCAGAAAGGCTATTTTGATCTACGAGGTGATGGTGGTGGATGACCCACTTCTGGTACCCCCGCCCCTACTAACCGTGTTTGCAACACGTGTCTAATACCTTTAGCGGCTTCACGGGTGTAATGTATATGCGCCTGTTTGTCGGCGACTTCATACATTAATTCAGAATGTGTTGAACTCGTTACTGGAGCATTAAATGCATGGGTGGTAGATAAAGTAGCAGCATCTAAACGCACGCTTTGTAAATCGGCCATTAACGGAAAAGTACCGACGCATGAAGCCCTAAAAATTGTTGTCCGCTTCTTGCGTGACACCGGTACGCAAGCGATGGTTTAAGTACTGTCTGCCACCGCCCAATCCCTTAAGCGCAGGCTTAGTTGGATGTTGAGCGCGTGTACGAGCAGGGTCATCGTCATGTTCAGACGCAATACCCGCAGTATCGCCTCTGACATAACTTGTCATGACTGACATTAATTCATGAATTTTTTCCAACTGAGAGTGACGCTCGAAGTCATCACTAGATACAGCCGTTTTTGCGAATTTATTTAATGCAGCTGATCGACCAGATGCTATAGAATGAGTAATAGATGTTTGTGCAAATTCATCCCAACCGCTGGCTTCGTGAGTACGGCTATCAAAAACGGTAAATGCTGATTTAACAGCTGTACGATACACATTTTTCTGAGATCCACCAGCCATCGCCTCCCCCTTAGCCTTAAAGGAATTAGCAACTCTAGGGTCAAAGTGTAAATCAATCACGCCGTGAAGATCGCCTTGAAGTGATTCTAAAGCGGTTATCTCATCAGCCAAATATGCACTAGGCATACCGGCAAGGCGAGACATATTATTAAAACCATGGCATGCGCCACCCTTTTTTGAATGGCCGTTGTTTCCAAGTGAGTAGATGTAAAATCGTGAGGCTCTTTTGCAGAATAATCTGGAGTAGTAATCAATGGAGCTTGTTTTTTCTGTAAAAAAATTCGCTTATCGCCTTTCATTAACGCCAACGCTTTAGGCGCCATAACTCATCATCGGCAGCCACTAACGTAAAGCCTCAGAAAGAATACTGGTATCGTTGTTCGTATTAAACATCTCTTTATGAGGCACAGGTTGCAAAGATGACCCTATATTTTTCAATAAAATGGTCAACTCCGTAAAAAGTTGATGATCAGGCTTTAAACCGCCCCAATAATAAAACACCTCGTTTTCATCAGGATGAATCGCCGTAAAAGGTAGTTTTTTGAAACCGAGTTTATTAATAGCTTTATGTGAAGGAAGATTATGGGTATACACTTTTGCATAGCAGCAATGCATTCCGTGCTCATGATAACCAAAATCCATTAATAAGTTGACTGCTCGAGGGCCAAATCCACACCCTTGAAAATCATCACCAAACCAATAGTAAAAAAATCCTGTGCCATTAAATACTTGTAAATTCACACAGCCAATAAACCCCCACTCTTGGTGTATAACGGCAAACAAATATCTATTAGGATCAGCCTGCATATCTTGATACCAATAATGCCAATCGTCATTTTCAACAAATAAAGGGAGATTACATAGCTCTTTAATCGGTTCACTATATTGCCAAGCAAAATCATGTAAATGTTCGGATGTTAAAGGCGTAAGGGAGATCTCATTATCGTGATGATAAGTCTGCTGCTGTAGGTTTTCCTCTTTCAGGGAATACCATGTGTTATGTAAACCTGAATGGCTGGGATAAATGAGTAATGCAGATGCTAATGATTGCTCGGCCAAATCATAGCGTCCAACATGTTGATACGCTGTCGATAATGAAAAGCTTAATTCAATTCTCTCTTGAGACGCTTGATAGACCCAATAAGCAGATAATCGTGTTCGGATAAAAATAAGTAAACTCCAATCACAGAGTAAATACGCTAATTCGGTTAAGGATTTTATTGTTTTAGTGAAACGGTTTTTTTCTTCGCTAAGATATTGCCCACGCTCTAATAGAGGTAAAAAGTCTCGTAGCTGAATCAATAAAGAAAGACGCTGTGACGGTGCTATAGCATTTTTTTTAGCGTCAACCAGTATAGCTAATATCGTTTTTTGGCTATGCTCTAGCTCATGATGCTCTTCAATTATTGAAGACTTAGACTTTTGAAAATACAACTCATAATTATTCTCATCGTCTATCACAGCACGAATAGGCCAGCCGTTGACCGCCACATATTCATCACCAGTTAATACCGTCACCGCCGACATATTATTTCCGTTCTTTCATTATGATTTTAGCTTGATGGCTATTTAATTTAGCGAGTAAGACATATCTCATTCACCCTGTTCCCTGTTCTAGTAATACTGATCCGAACACTCAAATAAAAATTAGTCACCCAATTTGTTAGTCCAATACTTAACTGAATGTTTTGCTGGCATATCGCCTTTCTCAATCCTACCTAATTGACGGTCGACATTATCGCTAAAAGCTGGAAATTTTTCTTTTACTTTATCGCCATATTTATTAATCTTTGCTAACTTCCCTTGCATATCTTGGGGGGAGTATAAGTCGTTTTTCATCGCATGTCGTAGCTCTCGGTTGTGTGCATGAAACTCCATAATAGGTAAATTTTTTTTACCACTCATTCCCTGTTCAAATTGATCAACATGGATACTCTCGTGATATAGAGTTGCCTGTAAACGCTTATCGGTAACACCTTTTGCCCAGTCACTATTCACAGTAATTCGACCAGACGGGTTAGTCGATGCATGTGCACCCGGCCCCCGATCTAGGCTTCTTACCTCATTAGCTCCCACACGTTTTTGAATACTAGGCACGTCAGAGACAATTTTTTGTACACGTCGTTGTACGTCATCGTTCGACATAGTTATATCCTCTTGGTTATATTAGTCACAATGGATTATGTAAATTAATTGGCACTATCATCCGTAGACAAACCCATAATTTCAAAGATATTGAGCTGGCCAGCTTTATGCAAAAATAATTCTTGGTATAAATCGGGTGCAGATTTCTCTCCCCACGTGCAAGCCGTACTGACCATATAAGGTACAGGACTGTGAGGGTCATCACGCATTAAAAACTCAGCCGCTTCTCGCAGTCGCGCAAAGGCATCGGCGCGGTTACGTATCGCGCCATTACTTGATTCACCGCCGCCATTTGATCCGCCACCATTAGAACTACCACTTGAATGCCCATTGCTATCACGATCATCACCACTCACATCATTTGTAGAGTCGGTATCTGATGAATTTTCTGCTGACATCATTGACAGGCTTATTCCACGTCTAGTTAATTCGCTCTCTGCAACGCTACGTATATTATCTAGCAATGTAGTCATTTCATTTAAGCTAGGACTATCGTTACCACATTGCTGATCAAACCACGTAATTAAATCATCAGCTGCCCGTTTCGCGTCTTCAATATCGCGGCATAAGGTATATAAAAAAGTTTCCGATGTTGCCGCTAAACGCTGCTTAAATAAGTCAGTGTTAACACCATCCCACTTTACTTGCCCTTGATGTTGGCGTTTAAGTTGTTCATAACGTTGTGCATTTTCCCAGTCATCCCAGCTATATTCGTCACCATCTAACGGCGTTGCCGTTATAGGTGATAGGCGCAAGCGCAGCGATAATTTTTTATTAATCCAATTAATAGGATTGGTTCTAAACTCAACATCACCATCCACCATTTGTGGGTGCATGGTATCCCAAAAAGTTTCACATAAGGCACGAAGCAACACTGCAACAGGTGCAATACCAGCAAAGCCGTAACGGTTAATATTCGACTCCATTAACCACACGCCGAGCTGCAAATCTTTACTTTTGAAGCACAAGGCCTCTAGTGCAGTAAATTCCACCTTTTCCCAGTCGGCGGTTTTCATTTCGTGCGTCCATACACCTTGAGGCAGGCTGCTGTCGTCTTCTCTACGCGCTTCTTTGATTTTTGAATAGACACCGTTGTGCCGAACGGAATCGCCGACAATACTATCGCCAATAGGCGCGAGTAACTGATCTAAAGTTTTACCAAAATGCTGTTCTATATACTGGTTAACGTCTTCATTTAATGCCAGTGATTCGCTTTCTATAAGTTCAGGTAAACGCATCATTTTATTTTTCTCCGCCAGGCAAGCCGGGTGCGAACCGAGGTAGGTTGTTAGGTATTGCAAGATACTTCTTCTTACCATTTTCCGTTGTAATAACGGCACTGGCAGCCAAATTAATACGACTAGAATAAGCAACTTTCTGTGTAGTAGTCTTCGCTTTCAAACCAACAGGAACAACAAATTCAAACGTTGTTTTACGCGTGGTTGAGCGTAGTCTAAAGCGCTGTGACCACTCAAACAAAGCCCATTGGCTCGTCGATGTAAAACTAGCAACCGATCTATCTGCGGTGACGCTAAAATCGGATTCAAAATTTTCAAGTGGAAAGAACTCAGACCCTTTTGCCCAACGCAGCGATAGCGACAACGATTGTTCTGGCTGCCATTGAATTTGGTTATCGCCATTAGGGAAAATAATCGTTTGATTACCACTACGTACTTTCCACTCAATAATCTGATCTTGGCCTTTAGAAGATCCGGCTTGACGATCAAACTCTACAAGCAAGTTAACTAATGCCGTATCTTTATCTCGTATCTGTTGATAAAACGTTGCAAAACGATCAATTTTTTTAACAAAGGTTAACCAATGATCTAAGCCAGAATTAGGGGTTTTTGTTAAATATCGTTGTAACGAGCTTAATAGTGGCTGGCCTTCTTTTGGCTCGGCCCAAATAGCTTGATAATCATCAAGAAAGCGATGTAGAGCTTGAGGAGATAAATCTACTAAGCCAGTACTTTTATAATCAGTAAACGGAAAACGTCCTTTAATGTCTTGATTAAAGCGTTCTGCTAAGGCGAAATACTGTCTAACCACACGGTTTTTGCCATAATTTTTACAAACATAACGCACTTTATTATCAATATCATAATGGCTCTGAGAAAATAAACCGCCGCTGCTCACTAGCTGGGGTTGTTCCAATAACGCATCGCAACCCTGCCATGTTTGTTCCCCAAGCGCTGTCGTCACATATTGTTGTAACAAATTAATATCATTGGCTGGTTGTTGACGATCATAATGTGTTATTTCAATCAGTGTGTTGTACCACAAACGAGCCTTATTATTGGTTTCGGCTATCGCATGACTATCAATTAAATAACTGACAAGTGGTTTAGCATAATTATGCGCCAAAAAACTCAGACGCTGACGCTGATTTTCTAAATAATTGGATAAGGAAACCGGATCACCGTAATTAAATAAAGCCTGTGCCAAGTTATCGCTTTTCCAATCAATACGCTGTAATGGCGTGTATAAATTATTGTCTGTGGTTATTTGTGTTAATTCATCTAATTGCTCGTAAACAAAACCTTTAGTTTGACTGGCAAGTAAGGTTGCATTAGCCGTATCACCTTCCTGCTGGAATAAGGTCGTTAGTTGTCGAAGCATGCTTTCTGCACGTTCGAAGCTCAATACACTTGCGCTCAATATTGATTCTCCGTTTCTAGAACGAGTAATCAGACTGGGTTGCTTACTATATTCCCTTACTTGAGACTGATTAATCAGTTGTTTAACAATTTCACGTAAACGCTCACGTAATGCTTGCGCATAAAAAGGTTCGCTGCGTTTGTTTGGATCCGTTTTCCACCATTTTTGTCGAAACGCTTGAAACTCCAACATAACATCAATCGCCTCACCTAAAGGTGCAGTATTCCATGCGACGACCTTTCCACCAGATACACCTGTCTCTGCATCTGACGCATTGAGTAAATCTTCATAAGAAAATAAGCTCATTGACTCCAGTGCATTAAATTCCTCGATCCACTGATTCAACTGAGTAGAAAAAACAACTTTGTTGTTATCATTTTCAACAAATAATTTTCCAAATGGTGATACATTAAGATTCACTAATTGATGGCGAATCGCAGTATCACAATTGACATCACTAAATTCTGCTGTTGCCGTATTTAATAATACCTGGGGGTACGCAGCCGCACCTAATTCAGTGTTAAGTGCTATTAAGCGCTGGTGAAAACGACCGCAAGGGCTGTTGTAACTATTCGATTTCAACCACTCTTGAGAAACATACCGCAACCATTGTTGAAACGTATTAATCGAATTAAGCATATTTTTTGAAGACGGCAAAGAAAAACGCTGTATATTTGACTGCCCAGTTTCTATAGAGCCAGCAAGAAATGAACGACGAATTTCATCCAATGGTGGCGAGTTAGCTTCTTTACTAATCTTATTGCGTGCACGTGCACTAAGCTCAGCTAAATAATTAGCTTGGTCTGTAGAATCGATTAAATCATTGGCTTTCCATTCGATATCGTAATGAGCATCCATCACTCCACCTACGAGTAAGGTCGTGCCAAAGTCAACCGAAGCAGGGATAGTGCCATCATATAAATAATCGGTTAACTCACGTAAATCACTAGCCACATTGGTGGTATTTGGTAATGGGCCAGCTAAACGAATAAATTGTGTTTGTGCTTGCTGATATGCCATCAACGCATTTGTATATTCGATTAAGTGCTGACTCACTACATCGACGCTGGCACTATAAGGTATATTTTCTGTTGTTAATTGATTGAGTTCTTTTGCACGAATCATTAAACGGCATTCATATGCACTAAAGAGCAAGAAAGGAGACTCACTACCGGCAACAGCCTGACGCATTTCAGCTACCTGTCCCATACCCCATGAGGATATCAACGTAGGCGTTATGGGCTGATCATCTAATTTGGTTAGGGTATTCAATAAACGCCATGTATCAAGGCCCTGGCTATTACAATAGCTATCATAATCGCTGTTATTATTCGACGCGGTCTTGTTAGAAGCCGAGCGATTAAAAATAGCATCCCATGACTTTTGTGCACCTTGGGTATAACTATGTAAACGATAGGTATCTATGGTTAAGCCTGCCCCCAATAAAAAAAACAACAACACCGAAGCATATTGCATGTTGCGTAAGGTTTTATTCGACGAAAAAAAGCGCTGTTCTACCGGGTAAGCTAAGTGTTTTTCCGGCCATATTTTTTCTGCCAATAAATCTTCGCTGAGCGCTACCTGACCTGCGACTTCACCGCTAAACCAAATACCTCTGAGAGGTAATGCTTCTTGAAAACTACTGCTAGCAAACCCTTGCTGAATCACTTCAGTTAGCGGGGCTTCTACATTTTGAAACTCACGATCAAATAGCATAAAGCTATCAATATCATCTATATCTTCACCCGTTGCCGCTATAGACAATTGCGCCTTACGAATAGACTCAGTCACGCTCACAAACGCGCTTTGTATCCAAGCAATAGAGAATGCAGTATCTACCCGTGAAGGATTAGACCAACCAAACATATCATCGGCAGGTTTATCGCTCCATGCTGACCAAAAAGTAGTAAAGCCTTCTACAGCCTCGCATTCAGTAACCACTAAGTAGACCGGCAAAATAAACCCTGTTATTTTTTGTACTGTCCACATCTTTTCATAGAGCGCTTGTCCGTACTCATGAAGAACGGCGGTATTATTTTTTTCTTTTAATAGTTTTTTCGCCGATACGATAAGAATGATGCCATCTAGCGGGCGTTCAGGGCGATAAGAATTCAACAATTCGACACCTTGTGTAAAATCATTTTCATTTTCGATATCAATAATCAATCCACGATCAAAGAAGTGCCAACCACTGCCTTCTGTCATTAACTTTTTTTCACGAGAAAGTAAATGCGTGCGGCGGCCTTGCTGTATATCGGTTACCCATGTGGTTTTACCCGAATCCTCATCCCCCATTAACAAATACCACGAGGCTTGATAACGCCAATCGCGCCGAGTCGTTAAATAACGAACTGAGTCAAAAGCCTTTTTCACTCGAAATGGCGTCATCCAAAAAGAATCTGACGATGATGGCTCAGTAACTGCCGTAGTAGAAGATTTGAAAATAATTCGCCAAATAGACTTTATGATAGAAAAAACAATATTCTTTACGCCTTCTGCAAAAGCGGCAAGATTACCGCCTATTAGACGCAGCAGCCAAAAAAGGACAATTAACGTAATCACCAGCGCCAGTATAGATCCTAAAAACTGCCACAATGGATCGCTCCATATAGGTTGTGTTTGAATAATAAAAGGATCTAAGCGCGCTTTAAGAGAATCAATTAACACCATGCCGCTACTCAATAGGCTATCGAGTGGTGATACAGTAGATTGCTGCAATTGATTTGGTAATTGTTCTTTCATTATTAACGCATTCCAGTTATTGCGTGATGTTTATTTACGTAATGATTATTTAATAGCGGCGATATTTTATTATTTGGGAAAGTAACGTCATTTAAGCCGCATACTTTAATTAACCTACGTCAAATTAAAATTCTTATTAGGTTGAAAAACTCCAAGTTCCAGTCAAACCAGTCCATATCAACCATCCCAATAATAGATAAAACAAAAAACTATTAGCCATTATTTTCTTCCAGCGTGTTAATGGCGCAAGCCGATACTCCTGCATTGATGAAAACATGTGTTCATAAGCCTGTGGACAAACCAAGGAGTCTTTATCATCTACTCCGTTGTTAATTCGCTTAAATAACTTTTTACGGACGGTTTCTAAACTTTTAGGCTGATCGCGATAACGCCCTGAAAAACCTAAACGTAATGTCAGAAAATACACAGCCATTAAATTACGCTGTTGCGTATCTACTGCTCTCTCGTTTAGTAACCGAACCACGCCTTTAAAGAAATTTTCACCTGCATAGCAACTATGAAACACGCTTTCCTCTAGTAGCACAGAATGCCAATATTTTTTACCCGGCCATTCGATTTCCAAAATAAACAATTCATCTGCTAATGCAGCAGCGATATATAGAGTCTCTTCGATTCGACTATATTCTTTTTCTGTGAGTACTTTAGCGGCTGCAGCCCGCTTTTTATCTATCCAGTGTTGTAATCTTGCACTAATAACTTCTGCCATTTCTTCGCCACTGGGCAAGTGGTCAATTTGTAAAAACTGTGATACTTCTTGCTCTAATCGGTGTAACTCTAATGACCGTTTAATAAGAACTATTTGTCGATAAAAATCACTCAGCACTTGTAATGGGTCAGATAGCTCTGCCACCTGATTATGGGCCTTCTGTGTATTACTGCTCATGTATTCACCACCATCATTGATTCGTACGGTTGTTTATTGATGAGAAAGTTATTCATGAGCAATATGTACAAGTATGTTTTTTGGACGATCATCTTGTACCTTTCGGCTAGTAGCCACGATGACGAGTTTTGCCCCTGAAGACATAAAACGTTTGTCTGCTTTAATGCGGAAGAGTGCATTGTTGGGAGCAGGCACGATTTCAGATTTATCATCCCGTTCGATGGAATCTGTTTTCGCACCCAACAAACGACGATCGGACAAATCTTTATGTAAATTAGCGCTGGCAATACGACTGGATTCAATCCAGTTTTTAACACCATCACGGCTGCCATTATTTCTCGGACAAACTTCTATAATCAAATCTTTACCTTCCCACGACTTTTCAAATAACAAAGTAAATACACCATCTCTTTTTTGTTCAAAACTCAGAGTGGTATAGTTTAAGTTCACACGATTAACTTGCGCTTTAATATATTGGATCACCTGTTTGATCGCCGGTAAGCTATCGTCATGATGATAAGGTGGGAAACGTGGAGGTATACTATTTGGAGCAAGCTCACTAATAGGACCAACCATACGAATAAGGCTTTCATATAAATTTCGCGGTGTGCTGTCAGGTGAATCTGCAACCAGTTCAAATGCAGCTAAATCTTGTACCATGGCACGAATCCAACGGTGATGTCGTTGATTAATATGATGACCAAGATGCTCTCCATCTTCCGCGACACCCGCTAATTGCATGGCTTTATGACGGATGACTAACGCGAGTTCTTTAGCTTGTTGTTGGATCGGTTTAGGGCCAACAATATCTTCATTACCTGCTCGAAATTTATCAGCACCGATAGAAAGTAATGGCGGGCAATAATTGGGATCTAACTGCACGCTACCGCCTTCAGGCTTAAGCACACGAAACAACGGCAAACCAATATACCGGCTACTCACTCTATCGCTTATTTGTAAAGAAAATTTAGGCACTAGACGCGGTAAAATTTTTTCGTTATCTCCCGTGTTTTCATCAATGCGTGGTTGATCATCGCGGCTAAAATAACGTTGTATTTCAGATCGTTCGCTAGCACTACCGGGTACTTGAATAGGCACGGCCAACTGCACGGTTACGCCGTCATTGCCGATATCATCTAACCTAACGGTTAAGGGATCATCCACATTTGCATCGTAATCAACCACTAAGCCATCAGGCAGAATCGCCATAATGCGCAGAATACTCACTTCTCCTTCTAGTAGTGCTGCATAATCGATGGATAGCCCACCAACACCCCAAAAATTAGGCGACAAAGCCGCGACCATACGACTTAACTGCCCTTCCCAATATTGTTGATTTTGCTGAAAATGGTGCGGAGACAACAACATACCTTCGTGCCAGCAAATAGGGCTGGTCAATCGTTGTTGCGTAATCTTGTTATTGAAAGCCGATGATTGTACCTTGTTAATAGGTGATGCGACTGGCTCAATTATTGAGGTAGCCATTATTTACCTCCCTCTTGTAATAATTCGTAGCGAGTTTTTAACAAACGGATTTTCAACTGTGTAAAGTGACTAAGTTCAGCAACGTATTGACCATCTCTACTGCGGTAGTTAGTAAACATCAAAATATTTTTTGCGCTTTTGTGTGCCTTAGGTAAGGTGATTTTTTTGATCAACGATAAAGGGACGACCTCTAAACTCACCACATCTATTTCTTTATCGTAGCGTTTCGTCAGTGATGATTTTATGGTGAACCACGCAGGGCCATTCAGTTCAATTAATAATGGCGTGACATTGGCGTCGTAAATAAACAACAGGTCTATTGCAATAGGTGTATACATATTGCTATCGGCTGTTGATTCCAATGCTATCGACGACAAGGCATTGTCACTGCCTAGACCAACCATTTTTAAAGCACTTTTCGCACTGCCACATCCACTCAACAATAAAGAAAGGATCGACAAGAAAAGCATAGCCACTAGATATCGAGGCAAACGGAATATTTGTGTCATCATCAGTTCGCTCCCCAAGTGAGGCTTTTATCATTTTCAATCGACAAACTGGGGTTCGATGTTTCCACTATAAAACGTATTTTCATTTTTTGTTGCTCGGTAGATCTTACGGGTGCGACAGGTAATGCGGTGGTTAACCCTAAAGCTAAATTACCTATTACTATCGTGTTACTTGCATTTTTAGAGTGCACGTTATCGCCTACTTTTTTTTCTGTCTTGTCTACTGTCGAGAATAACTGCTTGTCTTCTGTTGGCCTACGCTCTAAACGCTTACCTTCTAAACCATCTATTAACCCTTTCCCTAAGGTCACTGTCGGTATTTGATTAGCGGGTAATAACAAAACCACTTTGCAGTCACAACGACAATCTGTAATACGGCGCAACAATGCAACTAATGTTGAATGTGCTGCGCCACCAGGTACTAATTGACTTACTTCCGCCCACGGCAGAGTATCTATTACTAATTCAATCGCTTGCTGCTGGTCCCATACTTTTGACCCCAATGTAGCGGTATGTCCCAAGCGACTATTATCAGGGTTGCCTAATTGGCTGTGATCGCTTTCATCAACCAGTAACCAGCCGCCTTGATAGGCATTTAGCTTTAGTAGTGGCAATCCCATTTCAAACTGTAGTAACTGCTTGATGACAGGAAACGACATCCTACTGTTAGCCAATAGACCCGACAAACTAATGTCTGTCTTATTCGCTGAACGATTAAAAAACGCACCGCTCAATGCTTGAAATAATTCACCACTATAACTTTCATCTGCAGGCACATCAATTAAATTAGGCCGCGTGGTACGGCACACTAAATAACGTAATGCCATTAAACGATTGTTAAATAAATCTAAAAAGTCTGCCATGGTGTGATCACCTTTGGCAGCTAAATCTTTTATCCATGCGATAAACGGTTCAGGCAAAGGCCCTTCCGTCGTCGATAACACGCCATTCGACATAATAATTTTGGTCGGCTGAGTGTCATCATTTTGATTCTCAACATTACGGATTTCTCCAGGAGGAAAGTCCGAGGCAAGAGACCCTTTAAATTCAATGCTCCGAGTGAGTGTATCTAAAACAGCATTATCATTGTCTAGCTGTTTATCTTTTGCCATTAACAGCAGCGTTTTCACCAGTTGTAAAAACTCCCAACCGACCTCACGCTGTTTTAATAAGCTTTTTATAGTATGATTTGTTCGCCAATACGCGGAGGCCATTGTTTCCACACTCCTTCACGTTGATAGCTAATAAACTGTAACTGCACAAAATGATTTAACGTAGTGTACAAGCCTAAAAAGTGACTAATAATATCGCCAAACAACAAAGGATTAGCGCCATCAAAATAAGATTCTTCTATTGTTAACGTCACAATAGTGCCGCGGTAATGCCCGCGCCAAGCGTCATTGCCCATACGACGCACAGACGCCTTTGTGGATATTTCGGTAATACCGTCTATTTGACGACGATGAGATGCATTCATCGGATCACAATACAAATGCAACAATTGCTTTAATCGCTCCAAGGAAATTTTTTGTGATACGACATCAACGCCTGAATTGGCACCCGATGCAGATCCAACAAGAGATAATTGGTTCAGCTGTAATTGCGATAATAACTTCACGGTGGATTCATTATTTAACTCTGCACCTTTAAATAACGTGGGGCGAGAAACAATATGCGCATTCACCATAGCGCCAGCACCTAACAATTTAAGTGGGTTACCAATACGTAGCGATTCTGGTAATTGGCGATTATTACAAAGCCCTTTGGTACTTAAAGTTTGATCAATAGGATTAGCTGGAGAAAGTTTTTTATCATATAAAGAGATCATTGTGTCGCAGCCTTTACTACCCGGCGTAATAGGCGGGACTAAACGCGTCAAGTAAGCCAGAGGACTAGTATCTACTGACTCGACATGGTTATTTAAATGGCTATCCATCACATTTTCTGCGGCTGCGCCACCTAACCATGGTTCGGCATGACGCACCTTACCATCAGAAGATAGTAAACGAACCTGAGTCACACTATGCACTTCGCTCTGGCCATATTGTGACTCATCGGCGATTACCCGATACTCATAACGACTATGATCTAGCTGCACAGGTTTGAATGTCGTTTGAAATAGGTTAATCGCTGGAAAGCTATTCGTTGTTAAGCTACTTTTTTGCAAGCCTTGTAATTTATCCGCTTTATTAAGGATTAATAACAACTCAAATTCTTCTGTAATACCGGTTACATCTAAGCCTTTCACATCAAAGAAATAGAATTTTTCTGGAAAATAAAAATACTCTAACAACAAACGATAAGCATTATGTGTACCTGCCGTTTGTGGGAGCACGTTCTGCTCTTCTTCGAGGCCCAACCAAGTGATAGAAGCATCCGGTAGCTCTATCACTTGATCACCGTGACGAAGAGCTATACCACACAGGTTATTCGATAATAATTGATGTAAATTAGACCTAATCTGAGGGTCTGCTATAAAAAACCGCACAGTCGACATCGGATATTCATAAATGGGATCAGTACCGTAACTGGACAAAGCAATTGAAATAACACCGTTAACATCGGTACGATCATCTAGAAAACCGAATACATTTTTCGGTTTTAATGCAATATCATCAATGGACAATGGCCACATGGGCGTGTCGTAACAACAGTGCATTCGGCACTCAACCGCACGCTTTTCGTTACCTTCGGTGCTTCTGCGCTGAGTACTCCAGGTGGAGAACATGCGTCCTTTTTCTAAGGTGTAGCCATTAACATAATTAGCGCCGTCGGCTAATACATTGCCTTGCATCACCGTCATACTGGGAATAGAACGAAGTAAATGAGGATAAAGATTTAATAATAAATGATTGGGAATTTCTTGTCGTTGCTGCTCTAAATCAAAACGCAACTGACTAGTTAGCCAGACAAAAGACTGTAACAATTGTTCAACATGAGGATCAGCCGAATGTCCGGCACTTAAACGCAGTTCAGCAGCAGCCGCTGGATATGCATGACTAAATGCATCCACCGATCCGCGCATTGCGCTTAATTCATCTTGAAAGTACTCAATATGTTCTGTCATTGTCCTAGGCTTTTATAGTACGTTTTATGATGTATTTTATAGTGGCCTGAGGTTAGAAAAAAAACTGTTCTTCTAACTCAGATTCTTCTAGTTGAAGCACTAGCTGACAACTGGCTCTATCGCTGTAGCTGTTCAGGTTTTTCACTTTCACATCAATTAAACGAGGTTCAAACTCTAAAATTTTACGACGCAATAATTCTCTGTAATGGGTATGTACATCGCCGGTATGGCTATATTCGTCGACGATTTCGGGGACTCCGAAACCCGTTACCCAAGTATTCACTAAGGGTTTATCACCCAAATACATACGTGTTGAAATAATACGTTGTATTTGATCCCGTACCGACTGCTGTAATGATTGGTGCTCACATGAAGCATCTAACTTTTCAAATAGCGTTTTAATCACCATATCGATACCTAGTAATTCATACCTGACAACTGAGAAATTATAACTGCCAGCTGACCACTAGCACTCTTTACTGTTTATGTTTTTTACATTGTCATATCCATAATAGTGGGTATGACAATGCTCGTAAAAACAACCGCGGCAAAAAGCCGATCACTTCATCGTATAAGCGCCCGGTGCAATGGGACGGTTGCGCGTAATACTCCAACCGGTTGCCACATGACCTTTGTTCTGTAATCCCGGACCTTGCAAGCAATGTACCCACGAGATTTCGGTGAAGTTTAATTTAAACTGCTCTGTCGCCATATCGTTGGGATGTGACTGAAATTGAATCTCACTAATCAATACTTGCGTTAACTCAAACTGCATTAACAAATTTAAGCGATCACCCGAGTTACGTAATACATGTATTCGACAAGGCGAATCTTCTGCATCTAATAACTTCGCACGTAGGCAGTACTCATATAACTTAGGTGAAGTAACATCCACATATTTAACACAAGTAAAGTCAGATATAACTGGACGACCCGACGTACGCGCACTATTGCTCACGTCGGTGGTGACCTGCTGCTGAATACCCTGATTAATAGAAACAAGCTCTACACATTTTGTCGCATCAAATCCTAGCTGCCCTGGGTTGTCCGCAATGCCTACCCAACTGTCTGCCGCTTCGCCATCGATAAGTGAACCACCTGCACTTTTATCGTTACCTTTAGCCGATGTAAGTGCGGCATCACCAAGTTCTAGTAATATTAGATCCATAATGATCTCCAAAAAATTTTCAAATTATAATTACTTATACAGTTACTTATACAACCACTTATCCAGGAATATCGGCAACTAAGCGAATAGACGTGGTTAATTCTTCCAGCTGGAAGTGTGGTTTAAGGAAGACAACCGCTTTATAAGAGCCTGGTTTTCCGGGAACGTCTGTTACGTCAATACGTGCTTCACGTAAAGGGTAACGGGCTTTAATTTCATTCGCGGCAGCGTCATCAATTAATACATAGCTAGAGATCCAGGTATTTAAATAAGATGCCACATTGTCTTTGGTTAAGAATGAACCCACTTTATCGCGCATGATGACTTTGATGTAATGTGCGAAACGAGACGCGTTTAATACATAGGGCAGCATTGCCGATGTACGGGCGTTGGCATTTGCTGCATCGGTATTGTATTTTTTCGGCTGGTTGGTAGTTTGACCACCAAAGAACGCCGCCTTATCACTACCTTTACAATGCAAGATCGCCATAAAACCTAAGTCATTTAGTTCTTTTTCACGACGATCGGTAATAGCGACTTGTGTAGGACAGGTCAGTTTAATATCACCCGCTGCAGTTTTAAACGTATGACTAGGTAAACCTTCAACCAAACCGCCACCTTCAACACCACGAATAGCAGCTAACCAGCCAAATTTAGCAAAGGCATTGGTAATTCGCTGACCTAAGATAAATGCTGGATTCCCCCATAGGTAACGTGATGCATCGGTACCATCTACTTCTTCTCGGAAATCAAAACCATCAACTACGACGGTTTCTGGCCCAAAAGGTAAACGCAACAAGACTTTCGGCAGAGTTAAACTCACATAACGAGAATCTTCGCTATCGCGGAAGCTACGCCACTTAATTAATTCCGCACTCTCGAATATCTTCGATAAGTCTCTTGGCTGAGAAAGCGAGAAGTAATCTTGAAGATCAAACAACTTAGCGTAAGCAGAAGAAATAAACGGCGCATGAGCAGCAGCAGCTACGCCTGATATTTTTTCTAACAATTCTATATCTTCAGGATGACGACCAAACTCATAATCGCCCAATAAGAAGCTGTAAGGGTCACCACCGTAAGTACCAAACTCTTCTTCATACACTTTCTTAAATAGTGCACTTTGATCGAATTCAGAAGCTTTTTGTAGATCTTTTAGCAATTCTTTTTGCGTAACATTTAATACCCGCAGCTTTAAACGCGTGCTGGTTTCGGTATTCATGACTAAGAAATTTAAACCGCGCCAAGACGCTTCTAATTTTTGAAAGCTTGGCTCATGTAAAATTAAGTTAACTTGGCGAGTCAACAAATTATCAATTTCTGAAATGCGATCATTCATCAAATCTGCGGCATCTGCATCAGAGGCTTTCGCATCCTCACCCAGCATATCTTTAGCAAACTGACCAATCAACGACAGCGCATACGGCTCTTGTGATTCGTCTAGCGCCATACGGCCTTCTTTCAACAAAAGCGTTACAAAGTCAGAAGGTGTAATCGCTGACGTATCTTCTACGTCTTTATAGAGATCAGCGACTTCTTTTTTAAGGTCGTCACTGGATAACAATTCACTCAACAAACCATCTAGTGCATCATTACCATCTAACTTAGCAAGAAAATCACGTAATAAGTTTCGCGATATAAATAACGCATTTGACGCGGGTATTTTTTCAACGATACGTAATGGTGAAAAATCATCAATCGTGGTGAAAAACAATTCAACATTTAATTTATCGTCATCTTTCTCTGTTAGCGCATTATCCACTTTCATGGTTAATCGTGGCGCATACCCTTCGAGTACTTCATCAAAATTATCTCTATCAATTTCGATGAAGCTTCTTTCTTTAAAAGGCGGCAAAGCCTCCTTAGGGTTTCCCGATAAATCAGAGAGAACACCTACAATTAAAGGCAGTTCTCTTTGAATAATGGCATCGCCTATTTCAACATCATAGGTTATATGCACACGAGGTGAGCGAATCCTAGACAGTTTTTTCTGTGAGCTTTCCAAAACCATTTCCTCTTATTAAATAATAGTAAAAATTAATTTATTAAATTAGTATTAGCGTATCGGTAGCATTCATTATCGACTTTTTCAATAACCCCTTTATCAACAAGAATACTTAATGCGCAGTTAACAGCATCTGCAGATTCATACAATTTTTGGCGAGTAATCCACCACTTTGATATTCCATCGAAGCTATCCATAGCTTCCGGATGTGATCGCAGATACCCTTCAATTAAACGTGCTACATAAAGAGATTGATCGTTACAATAGCTTTGAGACACACTATCACCCGTATTATTAGTAGTTAACAGTAATTCGTTGTAATAAGTAACATTCATTACAACCACCTAAGCTACATAATGCAATCGTAGTGCCAACAACAAAAATAAAAAAAATCCTTAAATATCAACCACCTGAATAAATTAAAATTTAAAAAATGTAAAATGCAAAAAAAAAACCCACCCAGATTTTTTTTAACCCACCCATTTAAAATATTTTTCAACGAAAAAAAAACGTAAAGTGTTGATCACTTTACGTTTTGTTTGCATTTGTTGCTTCTTAGTTTCAGATAAAAAACTACACTGATAAGCTTTCTACATTTCCATCCATCATCTCATCTTCGTCTATTTCAAAGTATTGATTATCTTTCTTAATGCCGTATTTTTTTACCAACTTACCAAAGGCTCTTCTTTCTTTCCCACACATCTTAGCAGCCAAGGTTACATTACCTTTTGCCTTCAACATTACCCGATCAACATACTCTTGCTCAAAATACTCAACCGCTATTCGCTTATCACGAGAGAAATCGTAATTTTCTCCATCGACATTCTGAACAAAAGATGCATTAGTGATACGTTTAACGATTTCGTCTTTAACACAGACTGAAGAACCAGACATTTTAGACAAATAACCATCATCCAATAACTCAACACCAATCACATTATTTGTACTACACAAATACAATCGATGCATTAAATTTTCCAGCTCTCTCACATTGCCGGGCCAAGAAAATTGGTTAAGCATAGTCAATAGTTGAGGAGAGAGTGTTTTAAAACCGATATTATATTGATGGTCAAACTGAGCAATAAAATGATCGATCAAAATATTGACGTCAACCTCTCGTTGCCGTAAAGGCGGCATATGAATACTTAAGATGTATAAACGATAATATAAGTCAGCACGAAAACTGCCTTCCCGAATACGTGCTTCTAAATCACAATTTACTGAAGCAATCAATCGGACATCTGATTGATACGTGATCTCAGAGCCTACCGGTCGATATTCTTTTTCTTGTAAAAAACGCAACAATGCTGCTTGCGACTTTAATGACAAGCTATCAATTTCGTCTAGGAATAAAGTTCCTTTATTTGCCGCAGCTAGCAAGCCTTTCTTATCTTTTTTTGCATCAGTAAATGAACCTTTCATATGACCAAACACTTCGCTCATAAAAAGATCGTCCGTTAACGTAGCGCAGTTAATGGCGACAAATGGTTGCGAAGTTCGACTACCACTGTAGTGCAACCCACGCGCGGCCAACTCCTTACCAGTACCTGTCTCACCTGTCACCAATACCGGTGCGTCATAGCGGCTATGTGTCTCAATTAGAAAACGGACTTTTTTGATGGCCGGTGACTCACCAATAATATTCATCAACGCCAAAGACTCAAGAACATTATTGGCCTTAGATACCTCGACTACAGACGGGCAACTAGTCGTGTTCGCTTGAGTGTGCCCAGTCTCATTTTCAACAGCACCACTAATTGTGTGGGAATCGGTTGAATGATTACAATAAGAAATCATGTTATTCACGCCTGAATTATTTTTATAACTTATAGCGATGTACCTACAGCAAATTCAATACCAACAATAAAAAAAAACGAAACAAGTTCATTTAACAATATATTTTGAGAATTTAAATGCTAATCAGTGTCCCCTAAAAAAGCTTATCACCTATCCATGTACCACCAATGCTATTGATATTATTTTTATTCACAGCATGTAAAAGGAGCTGGATAGTAATACATCGTTATAAAAATTGCGAACATTAGGCCTACCGATAAAAAGCAATGATGCTTTTCGTGTCATAATGGGTTAAATAGTACCCGCAGCTACTGGGTAATTAACACCCCTGTCAATTATGACCCGGCACATGTCGTTTATATATCATTTAAAAAAGGTATCATAAGAACAGTCTTTTACTTTTTTATGCACCAGACATTGACATGAAAAATATTATGGCGGTAAAAACAGCCTAAATCTTTACTCACGTCACACTATAGCTAAAAATTTTGTTGCTAATTACTCATTCAAATCACATAAAGAAAAATTGTCTGGAGAGAAATTCGTCGACACTTGGTAATAATCGACTAAAGCTTCAACAAAAGAGATTGCACGAATTTCTCTGTGTATGTGGCTTTTATTTATGCCGTTTTTTTTTGTACAATAATACTTAACCTCTCCCAGCACGGATTGTTTAAAGCTATCACTAATACCTACTTCACCCTCTAGGTTGTCGGCACTTAACTTAAACGGACTTCCGCATGCACGGGAAAACAACCATTCAAGTGCTTGTGGCTTAGCCTCCACTTGCTCAAAATTTTTTTGTTGATTAACGGTGCGCCCATCAGGTGCATACCAATATCCATAATCCGGCAGCTGTCGACGTTGCTCTCCTGCAATACACCAATGGGCAATTTCATGTAGCGCACTAGCAAAATAATTATGAGTAAAAATAATTTTATGTTTACTATCAAGATCAATTGCCGGGATATATTCTGGTTCCTCCCCCCCTCCAACTAAACGTGTGCAATGTGAATCCAAAAAAGTTTGTTCAAACAGCACGATCAAATCATTACTTGTGTGTTTAATATCCACAACAGGAGTTTCATTTTTTGATGCTATGACAGAAGGGGAAGAATTCACTATTTATTTACCGGAAAGGATATGAAAAATAAAAATTATGACAACGATGCTTTTACATAATCAATTAAATATTGCGTGGCCTTATTTACACCTTGCGACTGACTAATTAAACTAATACCAATTGTGCCCAGCTTCGGTAATTTATCGGATGGACGCAACTGCCGTAAATGTTCTGGTGCGGTACTTTTAGTCAGCACGGTTACACCCAAGCCTTCATTTAAGGCAGCTTCAATACCGCCTATATCAGAATTGGTATAAACAATTCTGAATGCTCGGTTATTCGCATTGAGCACCTCTATCGCGCGCTCCCGATAACGGCACCCATCTGGCGCTACAATTAGCGGTAACGGATCTTGCAGGTGAACATCATGATTTTCACTCGACAGCCACACTAAATCATCATTTTTAATCAATTCACCGCCGTCTATAGGGGCGTAATGCGAGGCTAATATTAAATCGTAGTTGCCATACTCTCGACTTTTTTGCCTCTCTAACAGTTCCTGACTGAGTGCACTGGTCACTTCAAGGCTAATATCGGGGTATGCTTCAGAGAAGTGGCGAACAATCTTTGGTAGTATGGTCGTTGCAAACTCACTGGGAACACCAAAGTGCACATTACCCTTAACGGCAGTGGTCATAAATTGTGTTAAGGCTTCATCGTTTAACGCGAGAATTCGCTTAGCATAGCTATAAATAGTTTTGCCTGAATGGCTTTGTTCGACTCTCTGACCCAATCTTACTAATAAGGTTTGACCTAGCAACGTTTCTAGACGCTTTATTTGTAAACTAATCGCAGGTTGCGTTCTACCCAGCAATTCTGCTGCCTGGGTAAAACCATCCAATTCAACTACAGTGACATAAGTTCTCAATAATTCTGTAGGTATATTTTTCATAAACACTCACCTAAGCACGTTACCGTAAATAATCATCATCTATCTACAAAAGGTATTAATATTATTAATGGAAACATTATAACTATTAATTTTACTATATGCACATTCAGAGTTAGGATGACGCATGATCACATTTTTATTAAGGGTTTACACATGTCAGAAACTACTACAGAGCTTCAGGTTACCCCTCTTTACGCACTTCATGATGAACTAGGCGCCAAAATGGTCCCCTTCGCTGGCTATGATATGCCTGTGCAATACCCTGCTGGCGTTAAAACTGAACATTTACACACCCGTAAAGAAGCCGGTTTATTTGATGTTTCCCACATGGGGCAACTCACTGTTTCCGGCGAAGGCATTGTCGAGGCCTTAGAGAAGTTATTACCAATAGATGTTGGCGCCTTAGACATTCACCAACAAAGCTATGCTTTATTAACAAATGAAGACGGTGGTATTTCGGATGATTTAATTATCACTCGCTGGGCAGAAGACACCTTCTTTATTGTTGTAAACGCTGCCTGTAAAGAGCAAGACATAGCACACTTCCGTAAGCACTTGCCCAATGCCAAGATTGAAGTTCTATCATCACGAGCACTCGTGGCACTGCAAGGCCCTAGTGCTAAAAAAGTCGCCGAAGTGATTGCCCCGACCGCTTGCGAACTCATTTTTATGCACGGCTGTTTTGTTACAGTTGACTGTAATGGTACAGCGGTAGAATGTTACTTCACCCGCTCTGGCTATACTGGCGAGGACGGGTTTGAAATATCTATTCCTAATGAGCACGCCGATGCTGTCGCTCGACTACTATTAAGCTTTGATTGTGTGGAAGCCATTGGTTTAGGTGCACGTGACTCTTTACGCTTAGAAGCTGGTTTATGTTTATACGGTCACGATATGGATACTACTACCAACCCCATAGATGCATCACTACTATGGAGCATCAGTAAGTCTCGCCGCCCTGGTGGTGCAAAAGCGGGAGGATTTTTCGGTGCAGAAAACGTATTTGCATCCATAGAGAAAGGCTCAGATCGCAAACGTGTTGGCCTATTAATTGATGGCCGCGCACCCGTACGTGAAGGCGCTGTATTAGTTGATGTTGACGACAACACTGTCGGCATCGTGACTAGCGGGGGATTTGGCCCTTCTATTAATAAGCCTATCGCCATCGGATACGCAAACAAAACTTCAGCGGCTCTTGGTACCGAACTATTTGCCCTGGTACGCGGTAAAAAACTACCGGTTACTGTGAGTAAAATGCCGTTTGTAGCGCAACAATATTTTCGTGGCTAAAAGTCGTGGCTAAGAGTCGCTGATAAACGGATAAACACCACCAGTACACACCCATATATTTGTATATGTGCATTCAATATCGACCATGCGCATTCCAGGAGACAGAAGTAATGACCGAGAACAATGAATTTAGCGCACGCCATATTGGCCCAGAATCATCCGATCAACAATCCATGCTCAACACCCTTGGCTATGATAATATGGCGACGTTTATTCGTGATGTGGTTCCTGCTGGGATACACTCCACATCACCTCTTAGCTTGGGAAAAGGACTTAGCGAGCAAGCCGCTATCGCCGAACTACGTGGCTTAGCACAACAAAACAAAGTGTATCGCACTCTCATTGGCCAAGGCTATTACGGCACATTCACCCCCTATGTTATTCAACGTAACTTATTAGAAAACCCCGCTTGGTATACCGCTTACACACCTTATCAACCTGAAATATCTCAAGGCCGATTAGAAGGGATCATTAATTTCCAAACCATGATCACTGATCTAACCGGTATGGATTTATCTAGCGCATCACTACTCGATGAAGGAACTGCTGCAGCTGAGTCTATGGCACTGTGCAAACGTATGGCAAAATCCAAAAGCCAAACCTTTTTTGTTGATGAAAACTGCTTTCCACAAACCATCGAAGTGGTTAAAACACGCGCAAAGCCATTAGGCATTGATATCGTCATTGGTGATCCATTAACCCAAGAATCGTACGACTATTTTGGCTGGCTATTACAATACCCCGGTGCTAATGGGGAAGTGCGTGACTTCAGTGAATTAGTGAAAACCGCTCACGAAAATAAATCTCTGGTCGTTATGGCAGCGGATATTTTGAGTTTATTATTACTTAAATCTCCCGGTGAGACCGGTGCAGATGTCGCTATTGGTTGTACACAACGCTTTGGTGTTCCCCTCGGTTTTGGTGGCCCGCATGCCGCTTACATGGCAACACGTGGAGCGTTTAAACGTTCATTACCGGGTCGCTTAGTAGGCATATCTCAAGACAGTCACGGCAACCCTGCCTATCGCCTTGCGCTACAAACCCGCGAGCAACATATTCGCCGTGAAAAAGCCACCAGCAACATCTGTACGGCCCAGGTACTACTTGCTATTATTGCCAGCATGTACGCAGCCTACCATGGCCCCCAAGGGCTACGTGACATTGCCGAGCGAGTGCACCGCTTAACCGGCTTATTGGCTAGCGGCGTAGATTCACTAGGTTTTAAAAGAGAAAACGCTAGCTTCTTCGACACGCTGACTATTCATACTGGCGATCAAACTGCCACTATTCACGCAGCTGCTACAGCACATGAGATTAATCTGCGGAAAATTGACAGCAACACTTTAGGTGTTTCCTTAGATGAGACCTGTGACGAATCCCACGTTAAACAGTT
Source organism: Candidatus Endobugula sp. (assembly GCA_047630005.1). GTDB lineage: Bacteria > Pseudomonadota > Gammaproteobacteria > Pseudomonadales > Cellvibrionaceae > Endobugula. The sequence continues at coordinate 25,874 of JBLHVA010000001.1, forward strand.
ATTAGCTATTTTTGCTGAAAAAGACGTTGAGCTATCTAACAGCCCAGTTGAAGGAATTGACGCCAGCTTACAAAGACAAGATGCGGTACTTACCCACCCCGTCTTTAACACTTACCATTCCGAAACTGAAATGATGCGTTATTTACGCAAATTGTCAGATAAAGATATTGCCCTAGACCGCGCGATGATCCCATTGGGCTCATGCACAATGAAATTGAATGCCAGCTCAGAGATGATGCCAATTAGCTGGCCAGAATTTGCTAACATCCACCCATTTGTACCTGCTGATCAAGTCATCGGCTACAAAGCAATGATTGAAGAAACCGAACGTATGCTATGTGAAATCACTGGCTACGATGCGATGTCTCTACAACCTAATGCCGGATCACAAGGCGAATATGCGGGTTTACTGGCAATTGAGGCTTATCACGAAAGTCGCGGTGAAGGCCATCGCAACATTTGCCTTATTCCTAGCTCCGCTCACGGCACTAATCCAGCGTCAGCGCAACTCTGCAATATGCGCGTAGTTGTCGTGAAGTGTGACGACCAAGGCAATGTAGATCTTGACGATCTTCGTACTAAAGCAGAGGAATGCAGTGAAAATCTTGCCGCATTAATGGTCACTTACCCGTCTACACACGGCGTTTTTGAAGAAGCTATCCAAGAAATTTGCGATATTATCCATGGCCATGGCGGGCAAGTGTATATCGACGGCGCCAACTTAAATGCCATGGTCGGCGTATGTCAGCCGGGTAAATTTGGTGGTGATGTTTCTCATCTAAACTTACACAAAACTTTCTGTATTCCTCACGGTGGTGGTGGCCCAGGTGTTGGCCCTATTGGCGTCGGCAAACACTTAGAGCCCTTTTTACCGGGTCATTACACCAACAAAGAAGAGTCCGTTGTTGGAGCAGTGGCCTCTGCTGCATGGGGTAGCGCAAGTATTCTGCCTATCACGTGGATGTATATCAAAATGATGGGGGCAGAAGGGCTTAAAGATGCAACCGAAGTCGCCATACTGAATGGTAACTATATCGCTAAGCAGCTAAGCGACGCTTACCCTGTACTATATACCGGCAGAAATGACTTAGTGGCTCACGAATGTATTATCGACCTACGCCCGATCAAAGACGGCTGCGGTGTAAGTGTAGATGATGTGGCTAAACGCCTCATCGATTACGGTTTCCATGCGCCAACCATGTCATTTCCTGTTTCTGGCACCTTAATGATTGAGCCAACGGAAAGTGAGTCCAAGGCAGAGATAGATCGCTTTATTAATGCCATGCTGATGATTCGACAAGAGATCGCTGAAGTCGAATCCGGCACAGTGTCGGCTGAAGACAATGTATTAAGCAATGCACCACATACTGCCGAAACACTGACTGCTGACGAATGGGATAAACCCTACTCCCGCACACAAGCAGCTTATCCGGTGCCATCGCTCAAAACGAGTAAATATTGGGCTCCAGTTGGCCGAGTAGATAATGCTTATGGCGATAAAAATCTACAGTGTTCATGTCTCCCTATTTCATCTTACGAATAGACATTTACATCTAAGACTTTTTACTAAAAAATGTATTACCCCATATTCCGGCAAACGCCGGAATCGATCCCCTGCGCCAAATATTTATGTATTTACGCGTAAAGAATGAACTGGAGAAGACACATGATTTCACACACCCCAGAACTAAGCACATTTGATCCCGAGCTATTTAACGCTGTCGAAAAAGAAGAAACTCGCCAAGAACATCACATTGAGCTTATCGCATCAGAGAACTATGCCAGCAAAGCAGTGATGTCTCTACAAGGCTCAGTATTAACTAACAAATATGCCGAAGGTTATCCAAACAAACGTTATTACGGCGGTTGTGAACATGTAGATGTGGTGGAATCATTAGCCATTGATCGTGCCAAAAAACTCTTTGGTGCTGAATACGCAAATGTACAACCCCATTCTGGCTCACAAGCCAATGCGGCGGTTTATATGGCATTACTACAACCTGGCGACACCATTTTAGGCTTATCGCTGGATCATGGCGGCCACCTCACTCATGGTGCAAAACCGAGCTTCTCAGGTAAAATTTATAACGCTGTGCAGTACGGTATTGACGCGGATAGCGGCGAACTTAACTATGACGACATTGAAGCCCTTGCAGTAGAGCATCAACCTAAAATGATCGTTGCTGGCTTCTCTGCCTATTCTCGCACAATGGACTGGAGCAAGTTCCGTGATATTGCCGATAAAGTCGGCGCTTATTTATTAGTGGATATGGCACACGTTGCTGGTCTCGTTGCTGTAGGTCTATACCCCAACCCTCTTCCTTTTGCAGATGTGGTGACGACGACGACTCACAAAACATTACGCGGCCCTCGTGGCGGTTTAATTTTATCTAAAAGAGAGCCTGAGTTTACGAAAAAATTCGACTCTATGATATTCCCCGGTATTCAAGGCGGCCCGTTAATGCACGTTATCGCAGCAAAAGCGGTAGCCTTTTTAGAAGCGCTGCAACCAGAATTTGCTGACTATCAAAAACAAGTCATCGCGAATGCACAGACTATGGCAGATACCTTTATTGAACAAGGCTACAAAGTCGTTTCCAACGGTACTGACAATCACTTGTTTTTATTAGACTTGATCGATAAAGGTCTTACCGGCAAAGAAGCAGATCTTGCATTAGGTTCTGCCAACATTACCGTCAACAAAAACACCGTACCCAATGATCCACAATCACCCTTTGTCACCAGCGGTATCCGTATAGGCTCATCCGCTATCACTACACGCGGCATGAAAGAA
>JBLHVA010000002.1:0-18929 GCA_047630005.1 Candidatus Endobugula sp.
GGATGATTTTTATATAGGTGAGATTTTATATAGGTGAACTTTTATATAGGTGAACTTTTATATAGGTGAACTTTTATATAGGTGAACTTTGATGCAAAAGTCTTTTAAATTAAAAGCGTTATCTATTTTTTTATGCATTTCAAATGCATTTTTAGTGTTTTTTTTATTAGATAATTTTTATGGGATGGTAGAAATCGCACCTAAATGAGTTAAATGGTCTGCATTTCTTTAGTTGTCTTACCTACTGGTTGTGCTTATCACTTCTTTATGAGTAACTTTGCTAGAAAGCAATAGGGATAGATAAGGTAATTCCACAACTTAGTGGTAATACCTTATCTGTCACCAATGTTCTAAAAGTATTGGCTTGTTGATCTATTGTTTGTCAGAATGCAGCTTCATTTTGCACTCAAGAGACTGATAATAATGGCTACAGTAACTTTACATGAAACACCTTTTAATACCATTGGTGAACTCGCTGCGGTAGGCACCAAAGCCGCTCCATTTACTTTATCGCAACAAGATTTATCTGATCTAACGCTCGATAGTTTAGCGGGTAAAACCGTTGTGTTAAATATATTCCCTTCTATAGATACTCCCACTTGCGCAACGTCTGTACGCGAATTTAATACCAAAGCAGCGGCACTTGAAAATACTGTGGTGATTTGTGTGTCTGCCGATTTACCTTTTGCTCTAGGGCGTTTTTGTGGTGCAGAAGGGATTGAAGATGTATTAGTCGGTTCGACTTTTCGTTCGACTTTTGGCCAAGACTACGCTGTCGAATTTAGTAATGGCCCATTAACCGCATTGTTGTCACGTGCAGTAGTGGTGATTGGTGCTGACGGCAATGTGCGTTATACCGAACAAGTTGCCGAAATTGCTGACGAACCTAATTATGCGGATGCATTAGCGTCGATCTAATAATTGTGCACCAAGTGCTTTGAAAAAATCACTTGGTTGTTAACTGTTTGTAGGTGATAAGTATCGATAATTTGTATGAAAATCAACTGTTATTCTGCAAAGCGTTTTTTGCTTATCCGGAATCCAGCCTTATGGTCAGTTTTATAGAGTGGATACCGATTATTGGATTAAGCACGACACGACGTCAAGATGTTTCGGAAGTAATTAACTGATTTATCTAGGTGTTATTCTTTTAGCAATGCATCACATTATAAATATTTTATTGAGTTAAATGCTAGAGATGACGGGGTGTAGGTCAATAGTGGAGAGTCTGTCCTGACCTGATCTCAAGACCGCACCAATCAATCAAAAACCAGCAATGCATAAGCAATATATAGCACAGACATAGCAAAAAACACTCTGCTTTTTGGCTCGCTCACCTACTCCGACTCGGTATTTTACACGCTGGCTATATCTACCCACTCAAAGAGCGAGCTATTCGCGATTTATTACGCAAGCGCCTTCAGCTGGTGGAAGATCGTACCTGTTATATCTCCGGATCAAAAGTCAAATGATGCGATCCCGAGGCATTAATATTTCCTCCAAAGACATTAAAAAAGGTGCTTCCAGAGCCAGCTATTACCTCAAGGACCGTAATGTCATCCGAACGATTACCACTGACATTGCCTGCATTGACATACCCAATGAAGAAATTGATAACTTCTGGCTTATGGGATTAACATTTTATAAATTAGTCGCCACCGGTTACAATTCCAGGTACTTCCTTTTTTAGATGTTACCGAATAAAAAAAAACAGCTGTATTTATCAATGAAAGCTATTCAAACTTTATTTGGCTTGAATTAGGTTTTCGCCATGGACAGGGTTTAGATGGAACTTTACACACAAATACAGTGTCTCAACGGAGTAATTAATCTATCGTACTTTAACGATAGGAATATCCTAGAAGGGTATCAATCATTCATAAAAAATCCATGAGTTATAAGTAGCCAATGAAAATTCCAGCAAAAAACCTCGATAATAGTATTCACTACAATCATCCTAATTACCAAGATACCGTTCGTATTGAACGGGGATGTCGCATGGGATTAAGTGAAGAAGAAATCTACCAATTAGAAACAGATTTTTCTCTTCAAACTGCCAATATAGATTTACAAAACGGTGACCGACTGCTCGATTTAGCAAGTGGTGTAGGGAAACATATGGCATGTATGGACAAGCACTTCAATGGAAAAGTACAGATGGATGGTGTAGAAAAGGCCGAAGAACTTGCGAAATATGCTAATACGAACGTGCTTGCAGAGGTGCAACATGGTAATCGTTCCAACCTCCGGGTACATATTGGAAATATGTTAGACCTTCAGCGTGCACTTCCAAAAAGTCCTGCAAAATCAGAATTCAAATTAATCACATGTCTCGGTTTTTCTTTCATAAACTTCAATAAAAAGCAAAGAAATAAAATCCTAGAAGATGTTTTTTCTTTGTTATTGAAGGGAGGGAAAGTCGTAATTCAATGGAGAGAAGCAATACCGGGTGAATTGGAACACTGGAAAAAAACGTGCACACAAAAAAATACAAAAGGACCATTTGTATTGCTAGATCAAAAAAGAAATGATAGAGACATTGTATTGCATGTTGACAGCAATAAAGGAGATGGTTTCTACTTTTATCCTGTCGATTGCCCTCATCCAGACATAGATAATGCTCAAGACTATGAGTCTTATATCAGTGAGTCTTCAGGTTGCATTGAGTATCGTGAAAAAGACGAAAATAAGGAAGGTAACTACGGAGCAATGTATAAAACATGGGGTCGTGTTTACGACCCTGACATCAATACTAAAGACGACTCGGTTAAAAGAGAAATCGATTTAAATACAACAACGACGAACAGATGGTTATGGTCAACCCGAAAGGCATCCGTACAATATGAGTTAGAGAAGATGGGCTTTACGCAAGTTGAATTTCATCAATCGGAGCGTACGGGCAATATACATAGATTACATTCAATGGTTGCAATGAAACCTTGGGTTTGATTGCAAGCTAGTGTGGCGACTGAAATCCGCGCGCCTAATAATCGCAGTTACAGCCTAAGTATAGGCTGTAACTGCGACAGATTATTCTTTTACTAACACATCACATTTAAAAACGCCTTGTGTGTTTTCTCCGTTTTCGTCCGAACCTAAATGCTTTGATAATTTAGGCAATAGTCGCGACATTTTTTCATGCAAGCCCCACGGCGGGTTTATTACCAACATACCTGAGGATGTCATGCCATGCTCGGTTGTATCTTCTTGAATGCCTAATTCAAATCGTTGAATATCTTTTATTCCACTGCTAATGAATTTTTTTTCTAAGCGTAATGTAAGTTCTCTATCAACCACTGGATACCAAATGGCGTAAATACCATTGGCGAATTTTTTATAGGCTTGATTAACGACCGAAAAGACTTTTTCATAATCAGATTTCATTTCATACGAAGGGTCAATTAACACCATGCCTCTGCGGGAAGTAGGTGGCAGTAACGATAATAGTCCGGCAAATCCATCACTCTGCATGACTCGCATTTTATGCTTTTTTTGTAGATTTTTTTGCAATAGTTTTACATCGCTGGGGTGTAACTCGTATAACCAGCCGCGATCTTGGCGGCGTAAAAAATAATTCGCAATCAGCGGTGAGCCGGGGTAGTGGGTGAGCTGGTTGGTCGGGTTGCAAGAGTTAATAGCCGTAAAATAGCTGTCTAGTTCCGGCCAGTCTTTGGGTGTTAATCGTCCAATACCTTTAGTGAACTCGGCAAGTTTTTGTGCCTGTTCAGAATGTAAGTAATGTAACCCTGCGCCAGCGTGTGTATCTATATACTCAAAAGGCTTATCTTTTTTCGCTAAGGCTTCTAGTATTTCAACCAGAACGTAATGTTTAAGCACGTCGGCAAAATTGCCTGCATGGAATGAATGTCGGTAACTTAGCAAAGTAGAGGCCTGCAGCGTATAAAGCTGAATGGTTTAAGGATTGTGAATTTTACGCGCAATAGGTATGGTTAAGCAACGAAAGAGTCGAGTTCTTTCTGGTTTATTCTTTTGACCTCTGGGTATGTAATTACCCGGAGGAGGGTAATTATAAATAGGTATACAGGCTGATTGGCGGTTTCCCTCCGTCGTTGAATACCTTAATGGATAAGCTATCAACAATTAACTCGTTTTCTTTCCGACTGTGGGTAGTTCAATATATCGCAAGTAGTGGTTTATCAATCCGGTTAGGTTTGCAAAGTCTGCACCAATATGTGGTTTAAGAATATAGCCTGCCACATTTTGTGAATATGCTTGATCAATATTTCGGTCAGCATCTGAAGCGGTCAGCACAAACACCACACAACCGTGAAGTGTTTCGTCATTTCTTAATTTTTTTAAAATTCATGCCCATTCATACGAAGCATATTGATATCCAGAAGAATAATACAGGGTGATATTAACTTTTTTCTTCGTCTTCACCGCGTAAGAACAATAATACTTCAAAGCAATCAACGGCTCTGGTGATAGGGTTGGCAATTTTTTGTTTTTTAAAATGCTCTCTCAGTGCCTTCTGCATCAATATCATCATCCGCTACTAAAAGTATGAAAATGGGTTTACCAATTATTATGCGACCTCACAGTTGTTGGTATTATTTATTTGCCAGCTGAAGGTAAATACGGAACCATTACCTAATGCTGAGGCCACTCTAACTTCTCGTCCCAGACCTTCAGCTATTTTTTTGATAATGGCTAATCCCATGCCACTGCTTTCTATTACATCTCTGGATTGAAGGGTTTGAAGCATTTGGGGCATACGTTCGTGAAATTTAGGATCAATACCCGGCCATCATCAGACACACTAAATCCTACATAGTCTTCACGAGTATCTTGCTATCAACGTGGATTGAAATTTAATATTTATTGTTATATTTAATCGTATTAGTCAATAAATTTAAAAAAACCTGTTGTAGCAGTGAAACTTGAGTCGTAATTTCAGGTAGGCTTGGGCTAATAGTAATAATAATTTGTTTCGGTTTGTTAACCATCGCCACAGAATTTTCGACTAATGTGGCGGCAGTTACTTTTTCAGCGGGCACATCTACGCGCCCAACACGATAATAGTTGAGAAGGTCTGATAACAAACCTTCCATACGTACAATTCGTTCCTGCATTTTAGTAAAATGCTCACGCGACTCTTCTGGTAGAAAACCTGCACAACCTTCTTGAACCCATTTAGAGAAGTTATAGATAGCCCGTAAAGTAGATTTTAAATCATGGGATGCGATATAAGCACGTTATACAGTCCATCACTACTTTTCTGTAATGCAATTGTCTGTACTTCTAATTGTTTTTCTTGTCATTGTAATTCATCGGCGAGTGCCTGAGATTCTATCAATACTGTTTCACTACGATTATTCACTGTTTTTTGGATTCACTATATAAATACATGTTTACTTAGTGTGGGGTTGACTGCGCTTAAATAGTTTACGCAGAATATGTAAGCGTCTAGTGCAGAATTGAGATAATGCATTTACCTTATACTCATTGCATCATGGCCCTTTATTTATGGGACCTCTGAATAAGTTATGCATGATTTTTCATAGGCTAAAATCGCCAGATTTTACTGTTAATCAGCACCGAGTATTTCAATGAGAATCTGATTCAGGCTTGTTCAGATGTTCCTTGTGTTGCGGCTAAAACGTGCATGGGGATTTCGAGCAACTGATCAATATTTTTCGCTGGCATGGGTTTCCAAAAATAGTATCCCTGTAAATTATCACACGCTAATGTTTGTAGTAACGTTGCCTGCGCTATAGTTTCTACGCCTTCAGCGACTACTCCCATTTCTAACGCATGAGCCATTACGATCATGGCTTGTACAATTGAATAACTCTTTTCAGATGAACAGATATCATCAATAAACGATTTGTCGATTTTTAAGACCTGTAGTGGGAGTTGCTGCAAATGTCGAAAAGAAGCGAAACCGGTTCCGAAATCATCAATGGCCAGTTGAATGCCGAGATCTTTAAGTGCCCCCAGTTTTTCTGTGCAACGACCTATATCATCGATTAATGCACTTTCAGTTAGCTCTAGCTCGATTAGCTCGTAGGGGAGCTTGTTATTGTCTAACACTCGACACAGCTTTTCTTTTAAGTCGATCTGTCGAACTTGATGGGCAGAAATATTAATAGCGACTTTAAAGTTTTGGTGCAAGTTGGAGTATGAAGATAGCCAGATATTGAGTTGGCCGCAGGCTTCTTCTATGACCCAGTCACCAATATCATTAATCAAACCAAGGGATTCAGCAATGGGAATAAATTGGTCGGGAGGAATAAAGCCTTTGGTGGGATGGTGCCATCGTATTAATGCTTCAACACCGGTGATAGTGTGCCCTGATGCACTCACTTGCGGTTGATAGTACAGTTCGAACTCGTTACGCGCTAGCGCATCATAAATATCGCTTTTAAGGTTAGCGTAATCATCGGCAAGTATTTGTAGGTCTTCAGAGTAAAATGAGTAACCGTTACGCCCATTTTGTTTGGCTTTATACATGGCAAGGTCAGCGCATTTAATCAATGCTGTCGCTTCGCTCGCACAACTAGGATATGAGGCTATTCCAAGACTAGCGGTAGAGTGGATGACTTTGTCGGCTATGGTCAACGGCTCTTTGGCTGCATTTAATAGGTTTTGGGCAATTTTAATTAACGATGTCTCTGTCGTAATCCCTTCTATCAGCACAGCGAATTCGTCGCCGCCTAATCTGCCGACAGCGTCCTCTTCACGGATAACCGATTTAATGCGTTTTGAAATGGTGACTAGTAATGCATCGCCAGCTTCGTGGCCTAAAGTGTCATTAACGCTTTTAAAGTTATCTAGATCGATAAATATAACAGCGAAAAAGGTGTTAGTACGACGACATCGAGTAACGGCTCGTTTAACGTTTTCGATAAATAGAGAGCGATTAGGCAGGTCTGTTAGTGAGTCATGCTGGGCTAAGTAACGTATTTGCAGGGTCACACTTTTGCGTTCCTCTGCATAACGAATGGCCCGTACCAAAGAGTGGGTATCTACCTCGGATTTTAATAGAAAATCCTGCGCCCCTTCCTTTAAGCAATTAAGTCTTGTGGTCTCATCATCCATCCCGCTAAGCATAACGATTGGCGCGTCGCTCAAGCCTTCTGTATGTATCTCTTTGATAAGATCAAGCCCATCTTGACCACCCAAACGATAGTCAAGTAGAACGCAATCAAACCGCTGCCTTTTTAGTAACCGGATTGCCTCTGAAAACCCAGTGGCTTCGAAAACCACCATAGGCCGACTTGATTTCACTAAGGCACGTTTAATGGTTATGCGATCTATTTCGTCGTCGTCGACTAACAGAATTCTTTGTGATGGGCTGGTCATATTAGAGATCTTTTAATCCTGTTTTCTATTAAACGAGACTGCACGGCCTCTTGTATAGAAATTAAGGGGCAGGTCAACTTGTGTATATTGAGACGATATTTAAAATGTACGTACAGATTTATGTTGACGACAGAAAAGAGCCTACTTACTCAACTATAGATAACATTCGAAAAATATCTAATGTTTAGTTTAAAATATGTTGTTCGATAACAAGGTTTGTTGTTTGGCTGCAGAGTATAAAAACAGATTAACTCGCAGGGAGATAATGGTGTTAAGTGAAGATATTGAGGCGTATGAATAGGTTGGGAAGGGAGTAAAAGGTTGGCTTTGTATTTAAGATAATGGCGGACCGGACGGGACTCGAACCCGCGACCTCCGGCGTGACAGGCCGGCATTCTAACCAGCTGAACTACCGGTCCGTAGAATATTCTCTTTCGAGTGATAAGTTTTCTCTTCAACGTGGTGGGTGGTACAGGGATCGAACCTGTGACCTACGCCTTGTAAGGGCGCCGCTCTCCCAGCTGAGCTAACCACCCATCTAACTTGCGTTGAGGTCGCGTATAATAGTGGGATTTGAGATAAGGTCAACACTTTTTCGATAAATTCTTGTTTTAAAAGGGTATTTTTTTAATCTAATGGCTATAATGCGGCTCACTGACCATGACTAAAGTCATAATGCTTTCATAGTAACCATAATAACTACCTAGGAATATCTTATGTTAGCTCGTTTTCTTGCTCTGGGTTCATGTGCTCTTATCTTGTTTAGTTTATCTGGTTTACTGGCAACCAGTGTATCGGCTGTGGTGGATATTTATGCGTTTGATACGGACTCACAGCGAGAACGTTACGTACAGTTGAGTGAAGAGCTACGTTGTCCTAAATGCCAAAATCAAAACCTTGCAGGCTCTGATTCTCAAATAGCGGGCGACTTACGCCGTGAGTTACGTCGTTTGTTAGGAGAAGGAAAGACCGATAGAGAAATTAAACGCTTTATGGTTGATCGTTACGGTGAGTTTGTTCTTTATAATCCGCCTCTGCAAAAATCGACCTTAGTGTTGTGGGGCTTACCGTTTTTGCTGTTTTTGACCGGTGTTATAGCCGTGTTTGTGTTGGTGAAACGTAGAAAATCCAGCAAAGAAGGGGTTTCCAGTAGCGACAGCTTGAGTGTAGAAGAGCAGCAAGTGTTCGATGACTTGTTAGATAAAAAACCTTAATTAGTATCGGTTTTTAAAAAAGTTACAAACAATCTCACACGATAATCATTTTTCAGAGAATCAATAATGACCCTATTTTATATTGGTGTTGCGCTACTTGTTACCCTTACATTGTTGTTTGTCGTATGGCCTCTTATCACTCAGTCACGTCATCGTGAGCAAGATTTAACGGCGAGCGATGCCGTGCGGCAGTCTACGAACGTTGCGCTTTATCACGATCATTTGGCCGATATACAAGCATCTCTTGCATCAGGAGGTATTACTCAAGAGCAATTTGATGCTTTGAATGCAGAGCTTGAGAGAAACTTACTAGAAGATAGTGCGGTGTCGTTAGGCGATCGTGAGTCGGGTGCGGTATCGCCGGTTAGTCGTAGTAAGCCGGTTTTTTTCTTTGGTATGTTACTGCTGATCGTTCTTGTTGCTGCGGCATTGCTATATGGGCGCTTGGGAGCTTATTCATCTTGGTTAGTGAAACAAGCATTAGATGAGCGTTATGCACTAGAACAAGCGTTTGTGGCGGCAGATGCATCCCAGCAAGGGGGGTTGCAAGCAAAAATCATTGTGGCAAACCAGTTGTTGATGACACGTTTAATGGCAGATGTGAAAAATCATCCTGATAATCTACAGACTCGTTCTCTACTGGGTAGAACTGCTGCTGGAATGGGCGATTATTCGTTAGCGATTGAACAGCTTCGGGCAATTCTTGCATTGGAGTCAGAAGGGGTTTCGTCCATCCGGGCTGAGTTGGCGCAAGCACTCTTTTTACAGTTGAATAATAGCGTGACACCAGAAATACAGTCTTTGGTAAGTGAAGTGCTAGAAGAGGATCCTAGTAATACAATAGGGCTTAGTCTTAGTGGAATAGGGGCATTTCAATCGGCAGAGTATGCAGTAGCTATTGGTTTTTGGGAGAAAATGATCGCCATCGAAGGGCCAAATACGCCTAATTCGATAGCATTGCAGCAAGGTATTAATACTGCTCGCCAACGTATGGCGATAGCAGGTCAGGTGTCTGGAGTTGCACCAGAAAGTGATAGTGCTTCGGCAGTGGATGCTCAAGCAGTACAGTCCGAATCAGTCATCTCTGGCCCGCAGATTCCTGTAATGGTTTCTCTGGCAGATAATGTAACGGCTGCTCCGGAAGCCACTCTCTTTATTTACGCAAGAGCATGGCAGGGTATGAAAGCACCCTTGTCGATTGCTCGCTTACAAGTAAAAGATTTACCGGTAACGCTATTGCTGAATAACTCTCTGTCGATGGCGCCGTCGATGAATCTCAATACGGCAAAACAGTTTGAGTTGGTTGCACGTATTTCGCCTAGCGGTGCGCCTGTTCCTCAGTCTGGTGATTGGCAGGTAACACTAGGGCCAATAACCGCAGTGACAGCTGATAATATATCCTCCGCTCACAAGCTTATTATAAGCTCTCAATTACCCTGATTTTTATTTTTAGTTAAGTCTTTCCAATTTATTCTCTTCAGTATTGACCGGTTTGCTCTGGCTGGTGCTGAAATACAGAATTATCTCTCAAAAGGGTGAACGGGTTCTCGTCATCCGCCTGTAACAATTTCATTTGGTAGGGTGTCACAATGCCTCTAACCGTGTAAGATTATCGCCTTTAAAGCAGTTGATCCTCTGGGTTGTTAATGAGGCTTGCTAACGGGCTGCCAGGACAGTTTTTCTTATAACAAAAGTGATTGTTTTTATTTTATAAATCAAATAAAAACAATGTCTTATGGATGGTATGTAAAATAAATTATGCGTTTGAAAAGTATTAAGCTTGCGGGCTTTAAATCATTTGTCGATCCTACTACGGTGTCGTTTCCAAGCAATCTGTGTGCGGTTGTTGGGCCTAATGGTTGTGGAAAGTCGAATATTATTGATGCAGTGCGTTGGGTGATGGGCGAATCTTCAGCAAAAAACCTGCGTGGCGAGTCGATGACGGACGTTATATTCAATGGTTCTGGCGGTCGTAAACCTGTCGGCCAAGCCTCTATTGAACTAATATTTGATAATAGCGACGGCACTTTATTGGGTGAGTATGCCGGTTTTGGTGAAATTGCTATTCGTCGTAAAGTGACCCGCGATTCACAGAATATTTACTATTTAAATGGTACCAAATGTCGCCGTCGGGATATTACGGATATCTTCCTTGGAACGGGTCTAGGGCCAAGAAGTTACGCGATTATCGAGCAGGGAATGATCTCTCGCCTAATCGAATCGAAGCCAGATGAGCTGCGTGTTTATGTTGAAGAAGCAGCGGGCATCTCAAAATATAAAGAACGGCGTCGCGATACAGAAAATCGTATGCGACGTACTAACGAAAACTTAGAGCGTCTAACGGATATTCGTGAAGAGTTAGAGCGTCAATTAGTGCGTTTAGAGCGACAGGCGAAGTCAGCAGAAAAATATGCCGAGTTTAAGAAAGAAGAACGCGATCTAAAAGCACAGTTACAGGCTTTACGTTATCGCCTACTGGACGACGAAGCAAAACGGCGCCAAACCGGTATCAGTGAGTTAGAGTTAAGGGTCGAGTCCTTTGTTACTGACCGTGTTAGTTTGGAATCTTCGATAGAAAAATATCGTGCTGAATATACCGAATTTAGTGATTCTTTCAGCGAAGTGCAAGGTCGATTTTACGGTGTTGGTAATGAGATCGCTCGTCTTGAGCAAAGTATTCAGCATGTGCAAGAACGGAATCGTCAGTTGCAGGAAGATATGTCACGTACGCAGCAAGAAGCAGATGACACCGCAGCCAACTTAGCTGCCGATCTTGAAAAGTCAGAAATGTGGGAAATCGAATTAGAAGAAATATCACCTGAATTAGAAATGCTACAGGCGAGCGAAGAAGGTTCTGGTGATGAGCTAATGATCGCGGAAGAGGCTATGCAAGCATGGCAGCTAGAATGGGATGAATTTAACCTTCGTGCAGCAGAGCCACGCCAGAAAGCCGAAGTAGAGCAATCGCGCATCCAACACCTAGAGCAAGTCCAAACCCGTTTGCTAGAGCGCATTCGACGCCTAGACGACGAAAATCAGCAACTACCGGCAGATGACAACAGCGACGAAATGGCCCTGTTAAAAGAACAGCTTGCCGAAGCCGAAGAGCTAGTAGAAGAAAAAGCTTTACAGCTAGATGACGTAAAAGAAGAAACCGAAGTTTTACGTGAGACGATACAGCAAGCCGATACCGAGCTCGATCAGGCGCGTAACCAGTTACAAACGGCACGTGGACGCCATGCTTCTTTAGAAGCGTTGCAGCAAGCAAGTATGGGTGGCGATAAGTCATTAGTGAGCTGGGTGAGCGATCAATCGTTGGTCGATAATGCTCGCTTGTTAGAGAAATTAACCGTTGTGCCAGAGTGGCAGTCGGCCGTTGAAGCGGTGTTAGGCGATGCCTTGCAAGCCATTTGTGTCGATAATCTTGATTCTGTTGCCGGCATGCTGTCTTCTTTAGAGCAGGGTAACTTAGTCTTATTCGATAGCCAAGAAAATAACGCATCAAGTAGCAATAACAAGGCAGCTCGGTTATTAGATCAAGTCACTGGCGGCGCAGATGTTAAGGCCCTGTTAGATGGTGTTTATGTGGCTAATGACCTGCTGGAAGCGTTATCACTTAGATCAGAGTTAACCCCGAATGAATCGGTCATTACACCGGAAGGTATTTGGATTGGTCGTAATTGGTTACGCGTAAAACGCCATGCCGATGCTCAAGCAGGGGTGTTAGCTAGACAGGAAGAGCTAGAACAACTCAATATTACATTAACGGAGACCGAAGAACGAGTTGCTCAGTTAACTGAGCAGTTACAAACACATCGGAATAGTCTTAAAGATGTAGAGCAGCAGCGTGAACAGTACCGCCGTGAAAGCGATGAGGTTAAGCAGCGCTTAAATGAGCAGCGGTCAGAGCTGAGTGCGCAAGAAGTACGAATTGAACAAAGCGCCGTCCGCCGTCAAAAATTGGCATTGGATATCGCCGAAGCGAAAGAACAAATGTCGATAGAGGCAGAAAGTTTGGCGGAATCACGCGCGACTCTAGAAATGTCTATCGGGGCAATGGAGCAAGATTCTGAGCAACGTGAAACGCTGCTCACTCGTCGTGACGAAATCCGTCAGACCTTAGATCAAACTCGACAAAGTGCACGTCATAGTAAAGACAAATTACATGCCTTGGCGATGCAGCATCAATCAGTAAAAACTCAGCTGGCATCTATACGCGATAGTATTCAACGCTTACAAGAGCAAGATCAGCGCTTAAAAGATCGTCGCGAGCAACTACAGCAGGCCATCGGTATAGAAGAAGACCCGACAGAAGAGCACCAGCTAGAGCTTGAAGCCTTGTTAGAAAAGCGTGTAACAGTCGAAGACGAGCTGGCTCAATCTCGACGAGCAGTTGAAACGGTAGAGCAGCAATTACGCGATGCAGAACAGTCGCGTGGCCGTATCGAGCATGATTTACAAGGACTTCGAACGCAATTAACAGAAAGCCGCTTAGGTGCGCAAACGGTACAGGTTCAGCGAGAAACCATTGCCAAGGCCTTGTTAGAAGATGGCTGTGAGCTGGCGGAGCTGCTTGAACAGTTACCCGAAAACGCGAAAGAAAAACCGTTTGAAGATGAGTTGATTGCTTTAGGCCACAGAGTTAATCGCCTAGGCGCTATTAACTTAGCCGCCATTGATGAATATAAAATAGAATCGGAACGTAAGAATTATTTAGATACGCAGAATGCAGATTTAAGAGAAGCGCTAGAAACGCTAGAAAACGCGATTATGAAAATCGATCGTGAAACTCGCACACGCTTTAAAGAAACGTTCGATTCAATTAATACCAGTATTCAAGAGTTATTTCCAAAAGTATTTGGCGGTGGGCATGCGTATTTAGAGCTTACGGGTGATGATTTACTTGATACGGGTATCGCCATTATGGCGCGTCCCCCGGGCAAGCGTAATAGTACTATTCACTTACTGTCGGGTGGTGAAAAAGCACTGACAGCGATTGCCTTAGTCTTTTCTATATTCCGACTTAATCCAGCACCATTTTGTATGTTGGATGAGGTTGATGCACCGTTGGATGATGCCAACGTGGGGCGATACGCCAAATTAGTTGAAGAAATGTCTAAACAAGTGCAATTTATCTATATTACCCATAACAAAATCGCTATGGAAATGGCGCATCAGTTAATGGGTGTAACGATGCATGAAGCCGGTGTCTCTAGAATGGTGACGGTAGATGTAAACGAAGCAGCGGAATTAGCTATCGCATAAGGTTGCAACAATAAAAGGTTTTTTTTATCATTGTTTTTTATATAAATACTTTAGTTAATTATGTTTAAGAGGTTCGAATAGATGGACGTTACAATGAAACAGTGGATTGTCGGTGCAATCCTTATCGTCATTGTTGTGATTGTTATCGATGGCATTAGACGTATGCGAAACGCACGCCGTGATTCTCTTCACATGTCGTTAAAAGTAAAAAACGGCACTGAGCTAGATATTGAAGATGAAAACTACGGCAGTGAGTTTCCTAATGGAGGGGCTAGACCCAGCCAAAATGTGATTGATAAACAACGTATTGATAAATTGAAAAATCAATATGATTATGGACGTAATTTATCGAAAGAATCCAATAGTCATGATCCTTTGATAGTTTCAAAACCAAGCGCTCACTACGAGAAAGAGAGAATTAGTACCGAGCAGTGGGTTGATAGTGACGAAAATGATGAAGAATATTATGCGGAGAAATGGGATGACGATTCCGTTAATGAACTGAGTGAGCATGATTTGGCAGATGAGAAAATTGATAGTGTTGCTTTAGGTGATGGTGATTTGGGTGATGGAGAGTATCGCCGTGATCGCAAACTTGATCATACTAGCGTGGCGTCAATGCCTTTAGAAGAAACAATAGAAGAAGAGCTAAAGGTACATTCTACTGGTTTTTCAGAGGATGATGTAGAAGGACATAGTTTAGAAAAGCACAATGCAGAAAAGCATAACGTAGTGCCTGATGTAGAAAAGTTTCCACCGGTGGCTCGTCATCAGCATAGAGGGAATAAATCGCCATACCAACAACCGGAACAGGTGCCCCTTAACTTAGAAGAGTCGGTTCCTGTCTTGATGGAATCGGTTGTTGAAACTAGTGAGCATGAAAATATTGACTCAGTCGAGTCTGGAAATACGATTGAATCGATAAATGAAAACTCAATGTCGAATGTAGATCAATTGAAAGAAAGTGAATCAGCAAATATACGCCCTGTTGGAAAAAGTATAAAGCCGACTGCAGAAACTAAAGAAGGTGAAGAAGATAATCTTGACACCCATTCTGCGAACAAACCTCGTTATGAGTCTAAATATTTTTCAAAAAACACATCAACTACTTTGGATAAAGTTAATGTTTCTAACATTCAAGAAGTGTTAGTGGTTAACGTTAGAGCACCAAAAGGACATTTGTTTTACGGTAGCGATTTATTACAACAAGTACTCGATACTGGTTTACGTTATGGTGCAATGGAAGTTTTTCATCGTCATGCAGATGAAGATGGCGAAGGGCCTGTTGTTTTTAGTATGGCCAATATGTTGAAACCCGGTACCTTTGATCTGAAAACAATAGATGAGTTTTCAACTGCAGGGGTAACGTTGTTTTTAACATTACCTGTTTTCAATAATAATAATATGGCTGCGTTTGATTTAATGATTGCTACCGCTAAGCATATTGCAGAGAATTTAGGTGGTGAATTAAATGACGAAAACCGCAGTGTTATGACAGGGCAAACAATAGAGCATTATCGAGAACGCATTCGTGATTTTTCACGTCGTCAACAGTTAGAAAAAAAACGTTAGTCTCAAGCCCCCTTTTTAAAGGGGGTTTTTATATTGTCTGAATTTACACGAAGTGTTGTTTTAGATAATAGCGAACAAACCCTAAATTTATTGTTATAGGTTTTTAATTTTTATGAGCGATAAAATGTCAGAAGATTTGTTTCCAGAAGCGGAAAAGGGTTTTCCCAATAAAGTGGCTGCTCAGCAATTAAATTCCCAGTTAGATTCTCAGTTAGGGAAAAATCTAAACGAATTACGTGAAAAAATCCATCGCTATAATTACCAATACTATGCGGTAGATGATCCAACGGTTCCAGATGCCGAATATGACCGATTGTTTCGAAATCTACAGGCGATAGAAACAGAGTATCCTTCATTTATAACCCATGATTCACCTACCCAAAGAGTGGGTGAAAAACCACTAAGTGCATTTTCTCAAGTGAGTCATCGTTTACCTATGCTGTCGTTAGATAATGCATTCAGTCATGATGAATTACGTGAGTTTCATCGTCGCGTTACTGAACGTTTACTCTCTTTAGATATTCAATCACAAGAAATCGAATATGCCTGTGAACCTAAATTAGACGGTATTGCAGTCAGTTTAGTGTATAAAAAAGGTCTTTTAGTTCAGGGCGCAACCCGTGGTGACGGTAAGACGGGTGAAGATATTACGCAAAACGTCAGAACTATAGCCTCCATTCCATTACGGTTACAAGGCGACAGCTATCCTGATGATTTAGAAGTACGTGGTGAAATATATTTACCTAAAGCGGGTTTTGAAAAGCTGAACAAAATCGCGGATGCGCGGGAAGAAAAACGTTTTGCTAACCCACGCAACGCGGCTGCAGGTAGCTTACGTCAACTTGACTCACGTATTACTGCGCAAAGACCGCTAGAGATGTGTGCTTATAGTGTGGGCATTGTTGAAGGAGGCAAGGTTCCTGTTAAGCATACCGATATTTTATATGCGTTATCTGCATGGGGTTTTCGTATTAATCAAGAGATGGCCAGTGTTAAAGGTATAGAAGCTTGCTGCGATTATTTTGATAGGCTGTCTGAAAAACGCAATGCGCTCGCTTACGATATAGATGGTATTGTCTTTAAAGTCGACTCCATTGAATTACAAAAACAGCTCGGTTTTGTGTCGCGTGCTCCCCGTTGGGCGATTGCCAAAAAATTTCCTGCTCAAGAAGAGCTAACGCAATTACTTGATGTGGAATTTCAAGTGGGACGCACGGGGGCTATAACGCCGGTTGCTCGTTTGAAGCCAGTGTTTGTGGGCGGTGTTACGGTATCTAATGCGACATTACACAATAGCGATGAAGTTGAGCGTCTAGGTGTGAAAATAGGTGACACGGTCATCATTCGTCGCGCAGGGGATGTGATCCCTCAAATTGTTTCTGCGGTTGTCGATCAGCGACCAAGTCATTCACGAGACATCATTTTTCCATCGTCCTGTCCTGTGTGTGCATCACCGGCCGTGAGAGTAGAGGGTGAAGCCACGATACGATGTTCTGGTGGACTTATTTGCCCCGCGCAAATAAAACAGGCAATTAAGCATTATGTTTCCCGCAAGGCGATGGATGTTGATGGCTTGGGTGATAAGCTTGTTGAACAGCTGGTAGAGCTGGGGCATATTACTTCTGTTGCTGATTTATATGATTTGCAAGTAGAGCAGCTTGCCAGCATGGAACGAATGGGTAAAAAATCGGCAATCAATGTTATTAGCGCTTTAGAGCAATCTAAAAAAACGACGCTAGCGCGATTTATTTATTCCCTCGGTATCCGCGAAGTGGGTGAAGCGACTGCTCGTAACTTAGCGCTATATTTTGCTGATATACCTGCACTGCTGAACGCAACAGAAGAGGAGCTGCAACGGGTAAATGATGTGGGTCCTATTGTCGCTCAGTTTATTGTTGTCTTTTTATCTCAGCAAAAAAACCGAGATATCATTAGCAAGCTACAAGAAAAAGGTGTTCGTTGGGAGGTGATCGAACAAAAAGATAATCATCAACCGTTATTAGATATAGTCTATGTACTTACCGGTACACTGGAGCAGTTAACCCGCGATGAAGCTAAAGTTCATCTGCAGCAGTTAGGGGCTACGGTAACCGGTAGCGTATCTAAAAAAACCCATTTTCTTGTCGCAGGTGCTAATGCAGGATCGAAATTAACAAAAGCGGAAGCGTTGAACGTGGATGTACTTGAAGAGCAAGACTTAATTGTTTTACTAACCGAACATGGAATCGCTTTATGAAAACCTTCCGATGGTTTGTTGTCATTATTTTATTTTTTTTGGCGGGTTGTACGACATCGCCGCCACGACAAGTGAATAATATTTGTAGTATTTTTGTAGAAAAACCTAGCTGGTATCAATCAGCCAAGAAATCACAAAAACGTTGGGGCTCATCAATTCCATTGATGATGGCGTTTATGCATCAAGAATCACGTTTTAAAGCCACTGCCAAGCCTCCACGAGATAAAATTTTTGGTTTTATTCCGGGGCCAAGAAAAAGTAGTGCCTATGGCTATTCTCAAGCACAGACATCTACATGGGACTGGTATAAAAAAGACACTGGTAACTGGAGCTATGATCGTGATGATTTTGGAGATGCGATTGATTTTATTGGTTGGTACAATACAAAAACGAAAAAAATTAATGGTGTGAGTTTATCAAATGCTAATAGCTTATATTTGGCTTACCATGAGGGCCATGGTGGCTTTAAGAAAAAAACTTATGAAAAAAAATCATGGTTAAAAGATGTTGCCAAAAAAGTGGCTTCCCGTACTAGCACCTACAGTAAACAATTGAAAACATGTGGGGCCAGCTTACAAAAAGGTAATGGTTTTAGTGTTTGGCCATTTTAGTTCACAATATAAGTAGATGAGTATATTTATATTGCCTGCTTTCAATAACAGAATGTAATACGTAACAGCAACCGATAATACTATGAATGATGAATCTACCGTCTACGGATATATTAAAAATAACAATGTAGAAACAGAGCAGCAACGTTATCTACAGCTATCTATTAACCGCCAGGTGTTAAAAGCATTACCATCATTAGATCACTGTGCTTTGATTGGACAGGAGTTTTTTTCGATTCCAGCCTCTTTAGGTGATAATGGGAGTGTTACTTCTCAAATTATTCATTTTGGGCGTGTTTATAATGGGGTGGAATATGAGTGGGCTGTATGGATTGCAGAATTTGAACAGCTATTGCAAAAAATGTACTGGAGTAGTGTCGTGGTACATTTAGAAACTGAATTATCGGGTACACATACCTTTACGTGGGAAAGTGGCGATGAAAGTCATTATCCAAATGATGCTTCGCTCAATATTCGTTGCGAGTGGCAGCATGAGTTAGGTATCTCTCCTAGCTGTGCATAAATTAGTATTAAGTTGATGAATCGGGTTTCAAATAATAAGTGCAATTTTTCAGAAAACGAACGAATTTACACTATAATTTATAAGAGTATCGTCTATCTAATAGTTTTTTGCTGTGTTTTAAGTGCTAGAGAGCCCTATTTAATAGAAAGGTTAATAGAAAGGTTAATAGAAAGGTTAATAGA
>JBLHVA010000003.1:0-18761 GCA_047630005.1 Candidatus Endobugula sp.
AATTCTTTTTTCCGATAATTGATCTAACAGCAACGAGCTGCTCTTCAATAACGGTTAAGGTACTGTTCGACTCACGCTGCTCCAGGGTTTCACCCACACAAACAATTGGGGTTAACTGAGCCTGCAATGCAGCCAAGGCTTTCTGGCCAACCAAGAAATTACTTTCATGGTGGTACTCTCTTCGCTCAGAATGCCCTACGATAACGTAGTCACAAGTGACATCAGCCAACATAACCGCTGATACTTCACCTGTGTAAGCCCCTTCCACGTGCAAGCTAACGTCCTGCGCTCCCAGCTTAACCTGACCGGATGCCGACTCAGCTTTTAACAGCTGCCCCACTTGCTCAAGATAGATAAAAGGCACACAAACTGCAGCCTCGACATCAGACCCGCTCACCAAGCTTACGATATCGCCGATCAGCGTAGAATTGGCAGCCCTAGAGCCGTTCATTTTCCAGTTACCCACTATTAACGATCGACGCATACTGTACCCATTATCTTTTTCACCACTACATCAATAATGCATCACTTAAATGCATTACATTTTACAAAAGTAAAACTTTTAAAAACGTCATTCTATAGACGACCTTCGGCGGCGCGCAATAGTAGCGAAGATGGAGGCAAGTTACAAGACGAAGCGGAATTTATACCGCCAAAGCCCCCCCAACGACTCCCGCCAACTCTTCCGCTAGCGCGACCACCAACTCAACATCCTCACCTTCGACCATAACGCGAATTAATGGCTCAGTACCAGAAGGGCGCAGCAGCACTCTACCCGTATTACCTAGCCGCGCCTCTGCGCTTGCTACTGCAGATTGAATATCTGCAATCTGATTGATATCGACTTTTTGCTTTATGCGCACATTGATCATTTTTTGTGGCATCTTGCACATACCATGCTTCGCTTCAGCTAAAGGAGCATCCAAAATACCCAGCGCGTACACAACCTGAAGAGCAGAAATAATACCGTCGCCTGTTGTCGTGACATTACTACAAATAATATGTCCGGATGCCTCACCACCTAAAGACCAATTATGCTCCTTCATCTTTTGGATAACATGCCGATCTCCGACATTCGCCCGAACAAACGGAATGCCTAGCTTTTTAAACGCCAATTCCAAACCATAGTTAGACATTAAGGTGCCGACCACACCCGTACAGCCCTGCTCTTTATGGCAAGCACTGGAAATGATATATAACAGCTCATCACCGTCAACAATATCGCCATTACCATCAACAAAGGCTACCCGATCACCATCACCATCAAAAGCGATACCCAAATCGGCATCAATCTCTTTAACCCGCTTCTGTAGACGCTCCGGCACAGTGGAACCACAGCCTTCATTAATATTAAAACCATCAGGTTCGGCATGAATAACATCAACCGCCGCACCTAATTCACGAAAAACACTCGGCGCCACCTGATAAGTAGCGCCGTTGGCACAATCCAGTACGATCTTCAGATTGGATAACTTCATACTCCGAGGAATTGTGCCCTTACAAAATTCGACGTAACGCCCGACCGCATCATTAATGCGACGAGCCTTGCCTAGCTGTTCTGCACTAGTCATTACCAGCTCTACCTCTGCTTCTATTTCAGCCTCTACCGCATCGGGTAATTTAGCGCCCTTGCCACAGAAAAACTTAATGCCGTTATCATAATAAGGATTGTGCGAGGCACTAATAACGATACCCGCTTGGGCGCGAAATGCTTGAGTTAAGTAAGCAATAGCAGGGGTTGGCATTGGCCCTAACAAACCTACATCGACACCCGCATTAATAAGGCCAGCCTCTAGAGCAGATTCGAACATATAGCCAGAAATACGAGTATCTTTACCAATCAAAATCAATTTCGATCCTTCGGCATCTCTTGACAGAACCCTGCCTGCAGCCCAACCTAACTTCAGCATAAAGTCAGGAGTTATCGGACTCTCACCCACTCGCCCACGAATACCATCCGTTCCAAAATACTTTCTAGACAAAATCTGCACTCCTTTTACAACACTGCAATATATTTTTCTATCATCAATTCATTAAGCACAAGATTTAATAGCGATAAAAGTATCCATAATATCACGAGTTGCACGAACATCGTGCACACGTAATATATTCGCGCCGCGCTCTAAGGACATTAACCCTAACGCAAGACTCGCCGGCAAACGATCTTTTAGTTCGCGCGCCAACAAGCAATCAATCATCGACTTACGAGATAGCCCCACTAACAGAGGAACACCTAAACACTGCAATTCGGACAAATACTTCAACAGCAACAAATTATGCTGCAACGTTTTACCAAAACCAAAACCCGGATCGATACAGATATTTTTCGGATCAACCCCAGCTGCCATACAAACATCAATTCGCGCCTGCAAATAAGATCTAACGTCATTGACAACATTTTGATAATTCGGCGACACCTGCATAGATTCAGGCGTTCCTTGCATATGCATTAAACATACGGGCAAACCAGTCTTCGCCACAGCCTTTGCAGCCCCAGCCCGCGACAATGCACGCACATCGTTGATCAGATGCGCACCTTTACTAGCAGCCTCGAGCATAAGCTCAGGTGAACTTGTGTCTATCGATATCGCCAAACCTGTTTCCGCAACCGCCAACTCAAGTACCGGCAGAACTCTATCCATCTCTTCTTGCACACTAACAAATGATGCTCCGGGGCGAGTTGACTCACCACCAATATCAATAATATCGGCGCCCTCAGTAACCACCTGCTGCAAACGCAACAAAGTCGCATCGCGATCTATTCCATTAGCATTGCAAAGCAAGCCCCCATCCGAAAATGAATCAGGGGTAGCGTTAACAATCGCCATTAAGCGAGGAACATCGAAAGATAAATTAGGGTGACTCCCAAACATAAGAGTAGAGGCAGGATCGGGCATAAATAAAGATTTCAATAATGACTTATAAGAAACTAAAAAGCCTTCGGAAGAGCGAAGGCTTTTAAACATCTAGAACAATTGTTTATACTTCGCTAGCAGGGCCACCGATAGGATCGGAACCATCTTTCTTCTCCGAGACCTTTTCTTCGGCTGTTGAGGCTCCATCATCACTTGAGGAATCATCGTTATGCCAATCTTTTGGTGGGCGAACTTTACGCCTAGCCATCAAATCATCCACTTGCTCTGCATCAATCGTTTCATATTCCATCAACGCATCTTTCATCGATTCTAATATGTCCTTATTATCTTCCAGTAGCACTTTGGCTCGAGCATAAGTACTATCAATAATGCGTCGAACTTCTTCATCAATGGCCTTCGAGGTATGACCAGAGTAATTCACATTACCGGCACCCGGCACACCAGAATCATCTTCCCCGTAATGCAGCGGCCCTAGCTTTTCAGATAAGCCCCACTTAGTAACCATATTATTCGCGAGCTGTGTCGCTCGCTCAATATCATTCGAAGCACCTGTCGTCACACCATCAAAACCCAACGTCAACTCTTCAGCAATACGCCCACCAAACAATGAACACAACTGTGATTCAAGCGCTCGCTTACTTAAGCTATATTTATCCTCTTCAGGTAAATAAACCGTAACGCCCAATGCACGTCCACGGGGAATAATACTGACCTTATGTACTGGGTCATGTTCTGGCACTAAGCGACCAACAATGGCATGTCCAGCTTCGTGATAGGCTGTATTTGTTTTTTCTTTTTCGCTCATCGCCATATTTTTACGTTCGGCACCCATCAAAATTTTATCTTTGGCCTTTTCAAACTCTTCATTCGTCACTAAGCGACGATTAGCGCGAGCAGCAAATAGCGCGGCTTCATTGATCAAGTTCGCTAAATCTGCACCTGAGAACCCGGGAGTACCACGGGCAATAATAGAGGGATCTACTTGATCAGCAATAGGCACTTTACGCATATGGACTTTAAGAATTTGTTCACGACCACGAATGTCAGGCAAACCAACATGCACCTGACGATCAAAACGACCAGGGCGTATCAAAGCCTTATCTAATACATCGGGACGGTTAGTCGCTGCAATAACAATAACCCCCTCATTACCTTCAAAACCATCCATCTCAACGAGTAACTGATTTAATGTTTGCTCACGCTCATCATTACCGCCACCATGACCGCCACCACGATGACGGCCTACTGCATCTATTTCATCAATAAAGATGATGCAGGGCGAATGCTTTTTAGCTTGCTCAAACATATCACGGACGCGCGATGCACCTACACCAACAAACATTTCTACAAAATCAGAACCGGATATAGAAAAGAAAGGCACTTTAGCTTCACCGGCAATGGCTCTAGCCAATAGTGTTTTACCGGTGCCAGGCTGCCCCGCCATCAATACTCCACGAGGAATTTTACCGCCTAAACGCTGAAACTTAGATGGATCCTGTAGAAACTCCACTATTTCTTGCACTTCTTCTTTCGCTTCGTCTACACCGGCAACATCTGCAAAAGTGACATTAATCTGGTCTTCGCCTAGTAAACGCGCTTTGCTTTTACCAAAACTCATCGGCCCACCTTTACCACCTGCGCCACCTTGCATTTGCTTCATAAAGAACATGAATACGGCAATAATAATAAGGATAGGGAAACTCGCCACTAACAACTGCCGCCAAATGCTCGCTTCTTGTGGCTCAGGGGCCTTTACAGCAACACGATTATTAAGCAGCTCATCCATTATTTTATCGTCATATAACTGAGGACGCACGGTACGAAACTCTTCACCATTAACGGTTTTTCCGTGAATGGTCGGCCCATCAACCAACACCTCACTCACTTTTCCACTTTGCACATCTTTCACAAATTCGGAATAATCCAGCAGCGTATCCTTAGCAGGTTTATCGAAACCTTGGATTACTGCCAAAATAACCGCAGCAATAATTAACCACAGTACGAAATTCTTTGCCATATCGTTCAAAAGACTACCCTCTATATTTGAATCTGACTAATTTGAATGCACCCAACTTACATCTATTAACTTCGCTGCTCCTGCCATCAACCTATAAAGCTTAGCACTTTATACGTAAACCCTGCCCGCGATGACTACCTTAAAGCGACTATATCTATTAATCATTATTGTCTTAAAATGATTCTAACCTTTAAAACCTGTTGCCACCCAGTACACTTCGCGAGATCGCGCACGCGAGGCATCCGGCTTTCGCGTCACCACACGAGTAAAATGCTTGCGCGCTATCGCTAGTGATTCGTCAAAACCTTCACCCTGAAAAACTTTAGCGACGAAAGCGCCACCAACCTCCAAGGTATTGACTGCCATATCTAACGCAAGTTCGACTAGATGCATTGCACGCGGCTGATCAACATCAGCCATACCACTCATATTGGGTGCCATATCCGAAATAACAAGGTCTGCTTTGAAACCGTGCATCACATTCATGATCTCTTCGAACACACTATCTTCTGTAAAGTCGCCCTGCACAAATTCAACACCGGCGATATTATCCATAGGCAATATATCCGACGCAACCACCGTACCATTATCGCCAACAAGCTCTGCAGCGACCTGAGACCAACCCCCTGGTGCCGAACCCAAATCAATCACCGTCATATTTTTCTTAATAAGCTTATCTTTCTTATTGATTTCTATTAGTTTATAGCAGGCACGAGAACGATAACCGTCTTGCTGAGACTGCTGAACATACTTGTCCTTAAAGTGCTCGTCAAGCCAACCCTTACTCGATTTAGAACGTGCCATAATATTACTTCATCATTACCGGTCAAAATAGAAATTATCGCACACTGCTTTACCTCCACGATAGAAGCAGATGTAAAAGGTTCGCTTTTTCAATCAAATAAAACTAAAATGCGCATCCTTTGAACAATTACCCTCTCTCATACAACAGGTCTCTTATGTCTTCAACAAATGCGTCGCTAAACAATGAACAAAAAAAACGCTACCGCAGTATTGGACATGATTTAAGTCCAGTGGTCACTATTGGAGGAAACGGGGTCACTGAAAACGTACTAAAGGAAATCAATCGTGCCCTAGATGATCACGAACTAATAAAGATTAAAGTCGTCATTAACGACAAAGAAGGCCGGGCAGCAGCCATCAGTAGCATCTGTAACAAAACAAAAGCCCTCGAGGTACAGCAAATCGGTAAAGTAGCACTTTTATTGAGAGAAGCTAAAAGACCTAACGTGAAGCTTTCTAACATTCGCTAACCGCTTATTTATTTGCGCTAAACCACACACCTACATATAAAAAAAGGGGCTCACCGATAAACGGCCAGCCCCTTTTTTGATTCATTTGATCATATCAACTAAAGATGCTTAACCACCCCAATTTCATATTCCACTTCACCAGATGGTGTTTTAATTGCGACGTCATCACCTTCTGACTTACCAATAAGACCTCTGGCTATAGGAGAATTAACCGAAATCTTGCCCTGCTTTACGTCTGCTTCATCATCGCCTACAATTTGGTAAGTCACTTTTTCATCGCTATCCAAATTTAACAAACTAACTGTTACACCAAAAATGATTCTACCGGTACAGGGCAGCGACAATATATCAATGATTTGCGAGTTAGACAGCTTACCTTCTATCTCTTGAAGACGCCCCTCACAAAAACTTTGCTGCTCTCGGGCAGCATGATACTCAGCGTTTTCTTTTAAATCACCGTGTTCACGGGCTTCTGCAATAGATTGCACAATTCGCGGGCGCTGAACTTTTTTCAAATCATCTAGCTCGGCCCGCAAGGCATCGGCACCCTGCTTAGTCATAGGAACTTTAATCATACTGTCACTCTTATCTATACAGCTGTTTTATACACAGCCCTTCTATTTTTTTAAATTGCTGACGCATTCGGCAGCACATAATGGTTAAGCTAAGCGTTTATGTAAACTTTGCAGACTACGCACTTGCTCTTCGCTACCAAAACGCAGGGCCTGACTAACCGCATCACCACCTGCTAGCGTGGTCGTGTAATACACAAAGTGGCTCTCTGCACTGCGTCGAATACTAGACGAGTCTTTAGTCGCCTGACGCCCTTCTGTCGTGTTAATAATCAATGATATTTCATCGTTTTTTATCATATCAACAATATGTGGGCGACCCTCAGCTACCTTATTAACTACTTTAGCCTGAAGACCGGCTCCAACCAACACATCATAAGTACCACGAGTTGCCACCAACTCAAAACCTTGGTCAGATAATGATTGAGCAACAGCAACAATGCCAGCTTTATCGACATCACGCACACTAATAAAGGCTCGACCACTCGTAGGGATCGTATCCCCAGCACCTTTTTGCGCCTTACCGTAGGCTTCGGCAAAACTATCACCCACACCCATTACTTCGCCAGTAGATTTCATTTCAGGCCCAAGAATGGGATCAACCGCCGGGAATTTATTAAACGGAAATACCGCTTCTTTCACACTAAAGTAATCTGGCACAATCTCTTTGGTAAAACCTTGGTCTGCCAAGCTAACACCTGCCTGACAACGCGCAGCCACTTTAGCCAATGACACACCTATACACTTAGATACGAAGGGCACCGTACGTGATGCACGAGGATTCACCTCGATCACATAGATCTCGCCACCCTGATAGGCTAACTGAACATTCATTAAGCCAATGACGCCTAACTCAATCGCCATTTTCTTTACTTGCTCACGCATTAAGTCTTGCACATCTTCAGGTAAAGAATAAGGCGGCAAAGAACAGGCCGAATCACCAGAGTGAACTCCACACTGCTCGATATGCTGCATAATGGCACCAATGACTACCTGCTTGCCATCACTCACCGCATCGATATCAACTTCTATCGCTGCACTTAAAAAGTGATCCAGTAGTACTGGCGCATCATTCGAAGCCTGTACTGCCTCGGTCATATATGTTTTCAATTCTTTCAGGTTGTACACAATTTCCATTGCACGACCACCCAACACGTAAGACGGGCGAACCACCAAGGGGTAGCCCACCGAGTCCGCTGACGCTATCGCTTCTTCTGTTGAGCGCACAATGGCATTAGAAGGCTGTTTAAGACCCAACTCAATAATCATCTGCTGAAAACGCTCTCTATCTTCTGCACGGTCAATAGCGTCTGGACTGGTACCAATAATAGGCACACCTTCAGCCTCGAGATCTCGCGCTAACTTCAATGGGGTCTGGCCACCAAACTGTACGATAACGCCTTTAGGCTTTTCTTTGCGCACAATTTCTAGCACATCTTCTAAGGTGACTGGCTCGAAGAACAACCTGTCAGACGTATCATAATCGGTAGAGACTGTTTCAGGGTTACAGTTAACCATAATGGTTTCGTAACCATCTTCACGCATGGCTAATGACGCATGCACACAGCAATAATCAAATTCGATACCTTGGCCGATACGGTTGGGGCCGCCGCCAATCACCATGATCTTATCTTTGTCCGAAGGCTCCGCTTCGCACTCCTCTTCGTAAGTGGAGTACATATAAGCAGTCGGTGTAGCAAATTCTGCAGCACAGGTGTCAACACGCTTATAAACTGGCACAACATTATGACTATGACGGTGATCACGTACTGTTTTCTCAGTTTCATTTAACAGTGCAGCCAATCGCTTATCAGCAAAACCTTTACGCTTAAGCGCCAACAAGGTATCACGATCTAAGTCGGCTAATTCGCTATCAGCAATCAACGACTCCAGATCGATCAGCTCTTTAATTTGCACTAAGAACCAAGGATCAATAGACGACAAGTCGAAAACTTCATCCACCGTCATGCCTGCGCGGAATGCATCCCCCACAAACCAAATACGCTGAGACCCCGGTGTTGATAAGTCGCGACGAATACCACTCATAGCTTCATCTGTCTCAAGATCGACTATTGGCTCAAAACCTGACGAACCCACTTCTAAACCGCGCAATGCTTTTTGTAGCGACTCTTGGAAAGTACGACCAATGGCCATTACTTCGCCCACCGATTTCATTTGCGTGGTTAAACGCGCATCCGCATCGCCAAATTTTTCAAAGGTAAATCGAGGAATTTTAGTAACAACATAATCAATGGCAGGCTCAAACGACACTGGCGTAGTTCCGCCGGTAATATCATTATGTAATTCATCTAGAGTATAGCCAATAGCTAATTTTGCCGCGACTTTCGCAATAGGGAAACCCGTTGCTTTAGACGCTAATGCAGACGAACGTGATACCCGCGGGTTCATTTCAATAACAACCAAACGCCCATCTTTTGGATTAACCGCAAACTGCACGTTGGAACCACCGGTTTCAACGCCAATTTCACGCAACACCGCCAACGAGGCGTTACGCATAATCTGTAACTCTTTATCCGTTAAGGTTTGCGCCGGCGCTACCGTAATAGAATCGCCAGTATGCACACCCATTGGGTCAAAGTTTTCGATGGAGCAAACGATAATACAGTTATCATTTTTATCTCTCACCACTTCCATTTCGTACTCTTTCCAACCCAGCAACGACTCATCAATCAATAGTTCGCTGGTCGGCGACAAATCAAAACCACGCTGGCAAATCTCTTCAAACTCTTCGCGATTATAAGCGATACCACCACCAGAACCGCCCATGGTAAACGATGGGCGAATAATCACAGGATAGCCAAATTTCTTGGGCGCTTCCAACGCCTCATCCATTGTATGTACAATAATAGCTCGCGCGCACTCAAGGTTGATTCGCTTCATTGCCTGGTCGAACAAATTGCGGTCTTCAGCCATATGAATAGCTTCGTAATTCGCACCAATCAATTCAATATTATACTTTTCTAATACACCATGCTCATGCAATGCTAAAGCACAGTTAAGTGCAGTTTGCCCACCCATAGTCGGCAAAATCGCATCAGGACGTTCTTTCTCAATAATGCGCTCAACGGTTTCCCATGTGATCGGCTCGATGTATGTCGCATCTGCCATTGATGGGTCGGTCATAATTGTTGCTGGATTTGAGTTCACCAAGATGACCCGGTAACCTTCTTCGCGCAAAGCTTTACACGCTTGCGCTCCGGAATAATCAAATTCGCAAGCCTGCCCAATAACAATAGGGCCAGCGCCGAGGATTAAAATGCTTTTTAGGTCTGTTCTTTTTGGCATGTTCTCAATTTCACTGTCGAGTGTTGTGGTCAAATATTTCGGAGAAATGTTACGGTCGAAAATTATATTTACCGCTTTTGATCAATGCAGCCCAGAATTGAGCTGCATACAAAAAAAGCAACATCAGCCTTTTCGCTGCTGACTCATTAATGCTATAAAGTGATCAAACAAAGGCGCTGCGTCATGTGGCCCCGGGCTTGCTTCTGGATGCCCCTGAAAACTAAAGGCGGGCTTATCCGTTAATTCTATACCCTGCAAAGTTTCATCAAACAAAGACTTATGCGTCACTCTCACATTGGCAGGTAGACTTGATTCATCTACAGCGAAACCATGGTTTTGGCTAGTAATCATGACTACACCAGTTTCTATATCCTGCACTGGATGGTTGCCACCATGGTGACCAAATTTCATTTTTACGGTATTGCCGCCGCTAGCTAAAGCCAGCAATTGATGGCCAAGACAGATGCCAAATATCGGCACGCCCGCTGCCAACAATTCTTTAATGGCTGCTATCGCGTAATCACAAGGCTCTGGATCACCAGGGCCGTTAGAAAGGAATACGCCGTCAGGATGCATATCTAATACGTCTTGGGCGGATGTTTCCGCAGGAACAACCGTAAGGTCACAACCACGATCTACCAGCATGCGCAAAATATTGCGCTTAGTACCATAGTCATAAGCAACAACTTTATATTTTGCTTCTTTCTCAGCCAAGTGGCTAAAACCGCTACCTAACTGCCAAGACCCGTGGCCCCAACGATAAGCTTCTTTGGTAGACACTTCTTTGGCAAGATCTAACCCTTTTAGGCCAGAAAATGCTTTTGCTGCAGATAAGGCATCATCGCTGAGGTTATTACCGACTTGATTGCCACCGGCTAAAATACAGCCACTTTGCGCGCCTTTTTCTCGAAGCAATCGCGTTAGGCGTCGAGTATCGATATCAGCGATGCCAACTATATTACGTGTTTTGAGGTAGACATCGAGCGCCTGCTTACTGCGAAAATTGCTTTCTAACAAAGGTAAATCGCGTATAACTAAACCGGCTGCCCATATAGCTTGACACTCTTCGTCTTCCTGATTGACACCAGTATTGCCGATATGAGGATAGGTTAAAGTAACGATTTGTTTAGCATAAGATGGGTCGGTAAGAATTTCTTGATAGCCGGTCATTGCCGTATTGAATACGACCTCGCCAACTGTCATTCCATCAGCACCGATGGACTTACCACGAAAGACACTGCCATCGGCAAGAACCAAAATAGCAGTTTTTTCACAAGCTAACGCTTGCTGAATGGGTTTTAGGGCACCCGTTGTCACGCAACCTCCAGACTGAAAAATGCAGAAAAGCCGCAGGCCACAGACAATTTATATTCGTGTGCAGACCGCTAGGCCCAGATGAAAGCTCATCTGAACCACATTTTTCATGTGTAATTAATAGGTAAAAAAGCTGTAAAAAACGAGACGAACAACAAACGATAATTTATCGCCCTGCTCCGCCTCGCTTTTGATCCGAACACTTAACTCACAGTCGGTTTAAATACTGTAACACCTAGATGTGGTGCATTTAAGGCTCTACTGATTGGGAAATGATTGTACGGTAAAGGCATCACTACGTCCACAGCCAAACAGCGCACAAAGCCAAAATTATTAAGCAATTTCATGGGGCATACCGCAAACCCGCAAAACACTTAGGCCGACAAACTCGCCTCTACTCTCAGGCCAGAAATGCCGTCGGTACGCGCAGACACACGGAATAAACCACCATGAACCTCCACAATTCTCTTCGCAATAGACAAACCCATACCTTGCCGAGAAAGGATATATTCATCCGGCTCACCATTTGCCACCAACGATCGGTAAGGCGACACCGCCTTCGCTATATCGCGCTCTATTAACCCCACGCCATCGTCTTCTACGACAAGCAACAAACCTTTATCTGACTTTTCGGTAAATACTCGGCACAACACCGATTCAGTATTATTGGGTGATGCATAACGAATGCAATTAACAAATATTTCAGCAAAATATTGCTGCCACAACTTTGGACTACCTGCCATCGTCGGCAATACCCGCACGTCAAAGGTAATCAACGGAAATTGCTCTAAAGCCTGCTGAACGGCCACCTCTTGCCTAGCCTCATCACATAGCTTCGTCAAATCACAAGAAAGGGAGGCCTCTTCTATATTGTAAAGACGAGCATATTGTGACAATGACTTAAGTTGCTTATTAGACTTCTCACTTTCGGTGCGAATAAGCGACAACCAATGCAAGGCTTTTTCATCCAAATCATCTCCGTATTTTTCTACCAACAACCTAGAAAAACCCGACGCCGCACGCAGCGCACTCCCAGCATCATGAGAAAAAACGCGCAACACTGCTTGCAAATACTCTTCGTCAACTGGCATCTTTTACTACCCTCGCTTACTGCTCTATCATACAACGCTGCTTAAAAAAGTCGCCAACACAATGGCCTCGACACTAATAAACTACCTACTACTAACCCTCAACTTTCGGTAAGGTGAAATGAAAGCTCGCACCTTTATCTTTTTCCGACTCCACCCATAAGCGGCCGCCATGACGCTCTACTACTTTTTTACAAATAGCCAATCCGACGCCGGTGCCGGAGAACTCGCCCTGACCATGCAGGCGCTTAAACACCTCAAAGATTTGCTGTTGATATCGCGGCTCAATACCAATACCATTATCCTTTACCGTAAACTGCCAACAGCCAAGCCCATCGTCAACCGCACTCACATGAACCTTGGGGGCGAGCCCTGCTGGCTGATACTTCAGCCCATTATTAATTAAGTTTTGTAGCAGCTGATAGACTTGAGTTTTATTGCCGCTAATCAAAGGCAGATGATCGTAAATCACCTGACGCTCATCCCC
The DNA here is from genome assembly GCA_047630005.1 of Candidatus Endobugula sp. GTDB lineage: Bacteria > Pseudomonadota > Gammaproteobacteria > Pseudomonadales > Cellvibrionaceae > Endobugula. Next base: position 12,935 of record JBLHVA010000003.1, read on the forward strand.
ATCAAAACCAATTTGTAAATGCTGCTTTACCGCCTCGACTAACGATTCAGCACTCACCTCTTCCAACAACTGCGTATCATTATCGACTCGCGAATAAGTGAGAATGTCTGCAATTAACACCTGTGCTCTAGCAGCGCCGTCAACGATAAATTTAAAATATAACTGCGCCTTATCGTCGCCCTCTAAGGAATCACCCATATGCTGCTGCAATCGCTCAGAAAAGCTGCGAATAATGCGCAAAGGCTCCTGCAGATCATGGGAGCAAACAAAGGCGAAGTGCTCCAACCCTTCATTCGACTCTGCCAATTTTTCGATTAACTTTTCTTTCTCTATTTCAGACGCCTTCCTTAAACTAATATCTTCTACCGACCCAGCTACTCGAATAGGCTGACCCTGCTCATCCCAAAGCGCCTGCCCCTCAGAATGAACCCACACATAGCTACCATCTTCTTTTCTGAATCGATACTCAATACTATAGGGGGCCTTCTCGGCAAGATGTAAATTAAACTCGCCTAGCACCCGAGCCTCATCTTCGGGATGTAAGCGCCCCGAAAACTCCTGTAACTCTCCGGTAAACACCTCATCTGTCACACCCACTACTTGTTTAAAACGGTCAGACCAATACAGCTCGCCAGTAATCACATTAAAATCCCACAAGCCAACAGAAGAGCCTTTAACCGCCACCTCGTAACGCTGCTCACTTACTAACAACCCTTCTTGCGCTTGCTTAATCTCTGTAATATCACTTGCCACGCCCAAAATAAAGACAGCGCCCAATTCATCCTTAAAGCGCACTTTCTTTGTCAGCAAGGTACGGCACTTCCCATCCGGAAAGAGAATGGTCTCTTCTGTTTGAGAAAAACCCTCATCAAAAGCGATGCGATCAAAAGCTAAGAATGCCTCTCGCTCGTCATCCTTAAAACCTTCTACGGACGCAGTGCCGATGACAGACGCTCTCATATCCTCTGGGAAAACATTTAAAAACGCTTGGTTCGCTTGCACAATGCGAAACTCGGTATCCTTCACAAATATCATATCAGGCACATTGTCAAAAACAACCGACTGGAAATTAAGAACCGTGCGTAATTTCTTATCACCCAATATAATTTTTTCTTGTGAGTCAATTAAATTTGCGTTCGTTCGAGCTAGCGTCTGGATCAACTCTTCACGCCCAGCCTCTTCTTCTTTCCTCGCGGTAATATCTTTTAAAAAACAGTGATGGCCGATCATTACACCTTCGCTATCATATTGCGTGATCATGGTAACCTGCTTGTAAAATGTCTCTCCATCCTTCCTAATACCTCTAACCTCCGCAGTCACCACACCCTCATCCAGCATTGCCTGATATGCCTCATTCAGCATATCCATATCGTCGGGATGCACCGTTACCGACCAAGGCTTGCCCTCGAGCTCTTCGGGTAAATAACCCGCAGGAGCAGCATAAGCCTGATTAAGGGAAACATAACAGCCCGATGGATCAATAAAAGAAATGCCTTCCACGGCTTTAGACACCGCATTTTGTAACGTCGCCAGCTTTATATATGGCTGAAGAATGCTTTTCCGTCCCAGAAAGAACAAGCCAAAGCACATCACCAATGCCGAAATAAAAGCACCCAGCGACAAGCGAACCCATAATTCTTGCTTGCTTTTTTGTACATCCGATTGACTGACCACATAAGAAAAATAAATATCATAATCATCAATAAAAACGGTTTTTTTGTCGGGCAATACAATACTGTCAACATCCGAACTAATCATACTGCCTTGCTTACTGTATTGAACCCCTGACGTCCCCGACCCAATCAAGCCATCACGATAAACAACACTAGGAGAAGCATCGATACGAACAATCAGCACACCATCACGGCTCTTGCCGTAAACCACAGGAACAGCCAACTCAAACAAAGGAACCTCTAGAGCAACTCCAGCAAAATCCACTACAATAAGATTAATTAACTCACTAGGCTGAGCCACTGACAAATCAGATAATGAGCCTTCGAGCAGCGGCAATGCCCAGTGATAACTTTCCGCATTACCATCCACCTCAGTCAGTAAAATATTGCCATTAAAGTCCACCAATGTTAGTGCAGGATCCTCCCCCAAAATCCGCGCGGTATAAAAAAAATCTGCCAACGCGGGATTATCCTTTTCGCCCAAAAGCACTGTATTAGTAATGAGAGCAGACGAGGCCAAATCATTCAACACCAAGATTCGGCTTTGCAAATAAACAGATAGCTTTAACGAGAAATCTTGCGCATTTTGTTTTGATAGCTTTTCTTGCAAACTATCAAAACTATCATTCATCAAGGGGATAAAAAAGAATAGCGCGACAAAAAAGAACAAGACCGAGGATATGCCTATATAAACAAAAAATAATTTAACGACGGACCTTTTACCTTGCGAGACCACCTCAGCGCTTTCAATCATGCAACATCCTAAAAAATAAAAAAAACTGACAGTAACTGCACCAAAAGGATTCTTACTTTCATATCGCGCTCACTAAAAGCCCGCAAAAAATAGCACGCACCCCATACAACACTTTTAATAAAAAACTTTTTTACCAAAAAAAACATCATTTCGAAATTAGCAATATGTCATCATTGGCATCGTAACTAGCCATGCAATATTCCGGCGAAGACAGCGCCTCATGTGCGTCCACTTGCAAATCACTATACTGCCCATAAGGCTTACTGTAGGTTTTCACTAAGCCTTCAACTGGGCCATCAATATTTTCCAACGCTAAACGCAGCTCATCACGATGTATTTTTGCATCACCATACAAAGTGATTTCATTTAGTGACGACAACATCAAACGCGTAATATCATAGCCATGGACAAAACCTACCGGCGACGTAATATCACTCGGCGAACGAATATCTGGGTATTGCACCATCGCTTTAGTGAGCACTTCCTGCCCCTTAGCAGACAATGGAGAACCCATAAAAGAAAAGCAAGTTTGAATAAAGCTTAGGTCTAACTTCTTGCGTTCTGCAGCACCCACTTGACGATGAAAGTCACCGCCAGTAATTCCCCAATGACTTATGATAGATGGACGCTTATCTTCATCTAGAGATGCTACTGCTTTAGCAACTTCAATCCCCTCAATAACATTAGCTACCAATAAAATACAATCCGCGCCGCTAGCAACAATATCGCTCATTTTACTGATGGCACTATAGCGTTTCAGATTCCAATTAAAACGCGTCACAGCGGTAGCGTCTTTACCTCGAGATGTTAGGGCCTTGCCCATACTATAGAGATTAGAATCACCCCAAGGATTATCTTCCAACAACATATGAGGCGACTTACAACCCTTTTGATCTAAAGCGTAATCAACCAGCACCTCTCCGGCTTTCGTATCATCTACCGATAAACGAAAAACCCAGTTTTCTGGAGAAGGGTGACGCGTTACAGGCCCACCGGCTGCCCACGGTACTAATGTCAGCACATCGTTTTCATTAATAAAATCGCGATTTTTTATGAGTGGCTGAGAGTGCATCCCCGATATCACAGCCAAGGCATGCTTATCGTCAACAAAGGCTTTGACATTATTCAAACTGCGCAACACATTGCCACTATGATTTTTTTTCACTACCTCGATGAGATAACCTTGCACGGTATAGTCCACTTCTTGCAATGCCACATTCACACCACGCCAAATAGATTCCGAAGAAGCTGTATTATTAGTCCAGTCGGCATCGTGATATAGATATAGTTTTTTTTCACTTGCCACAGAGACCACTGAAAGCAACGACAGCGTGAAGACGGCGACACTCAAAAAAAACCTGCCACCTTTATTTTCATTCTTTCTCGACATAATATTTCGACACCTTAAACCACTGCTGTCCCGTTAACTTAATATCATCATACCGGGTTTGATCCGGAATTTAATCAGCACATGGAGTCACTGGATTCCAGATAAGCAAAAAATGCTTTCCAGAATGATGCGGTCTTTTTTTAACTCTCACGTCTCTTGTTCATCATGGGGCTGCTTGGCCGTCTTCGGTATGGCTTATCGCGAACCCTCATGAAGTTAACGCGACAACAGTGACCTTAAACATATAATTTTATATGATGAAATTCTGCCAGATAAAAAATCAACAAACCTGTTATCAAAAACTTTAATTACAAGACCACTAATCCTTAGTGGGTAAATTTACTATCTCAAACCAAAAACCTTCTACGCTTTTCACCACATCTAAAAAGTCATTTATCACTACTGGCTTAGTCACAAAACTATTGGCGTTCAACGCATAACTTTCTTTAATATCCGCACTATCTTCAGAACTAGATAATATAATCACGGGTATAGAAGATAACTGTTTATCCCCTTTTATAGTAGCCAACACTTCCCTACCATTTATTTTAGGTAAATTAAGATCTAACAATACAATATGAGGCCTTATAGCATCGGAAAAACGCCCCCTTTTATATAGATAATTTAATGCTTCTTCCCCATCATTTACCACGTGTATCGTATTATTAAGCTTACCTTCGCTAAATGCTTCTTTCGTTAACTCAACATCAGCTGGATTATCTTCTACCATTAAAATTTCTATTGCTTGTGCCATATCGTACAACCTAGTTGTATATTTATTAGAATAATAGATTCAAAAAAAAATTACGATTAGAGTATATTGATGATTACCGTACAAGCTCACTTACCAAGAGCCAGTAGCTTCGTTATAGCGCTCCAACCTTAACAAACCCGCTCCATATATCGGTAGCCATTGCGGGCTTACCGAAATAAAACCCCTGTATTAAATTACAGCCGACATCCCTGACAGCATTATATTCTTCTTCAGTTTCTGCACCCTCTGCCACCACCGACAAACCTAAAATGTGCACCAGACAGTCATTGCCTCGACCCTTTCGATCATATCGACTCACTCTTGTGCAGACGCAGTAAAACCCGGAGGCCTCGATCGCACCAACACTTTTAGACCATAAAGCGATTGGTCTTGCGCTTTCATTGTTCACCGTGTTCTTCAGAAGAAAAACTACAACCTGCTTTACCAGACTGCCTGATTTGATACATCGCTTCATCGGCCTGTTTCAATAACTTCGGCATGCTGGCGGTAGTCTTGGGGTAGAAGGCAATACCAATAGAAAGAGAAATATATCTACCTCCAACAAGAGTAGGTTGCGATACCGCACGAAAAATATTTCTGCCGTCTTGTTAGCATCTGCCTCGTTAATACAATCAAGCAATATGGCAAACTCATCTCCCTCCCCAAGCGAACAGGGCCATCGGTGTTTCGGCAACGTTCTTTCATCCACCCAGTCACGGCCTTTAATACTTCATCACCTTCATAGTGACCGTAATGATCATTAATATATTTACAGTCCTCTACATCGATATACAGTACCGAGCAACTATTATGATACCGATTACATTTATCAATAGTGTTTTGCAAGCGATCCAAAAATAGTGCTCGATTAAGCAAACCCGTTAACGGGTCGTAATGCGCCAAATACTGCAATTAATCCTGAAGTCAGCAAGTATTAACTGCCGATTTAACGCGATGACTAAGTAACTCTTTGGTAATTCCACCTTTGATTAAATAATTTTGTGTGCCGCCGCACATAATATCAACGGCAACTTTTTCATCCCATTCTTTTGTCTTCATATTGATGGGAATACAACGATTTTGATCTTGCTGACGAATAGATTAAATAAAACAAGAGCCATTCGCACCAGGTATCATGCAACCAATTAAACAACAACTCGGCTGATTATTTTCTAATAATAACTGCGCTTCTTCACAACACTCGTCCTACAATAGCTCACCCTTCATATCATCTGCATTGCGATATATTAGCTCAC
>JBLHVA010000004.1:0-18079 GCA_047630005.1 Candidatus Endobugula sp.
CGAAGCAGGGCTATATGCTAAAAGCTTTAATGGCGATGCCTTTTCCACTGCATGTAAGGATCAAGTGATTGCGCAAATTAAAGCAAATATGGGCAAGATTGATTTAGTGGTTTACAGTTTAGCGTCGCCACGTCGCCAAGATCCGGTGACAGGCGAGGTTTATTCTTCTACCTTAAAACCTATTGGCGAAAGCTATACGGCAAAAAACTTAAATACCGATTCGAAAGTCGTAGGCGAAGTTACTGTGCAGCCTGCTAGCGAAGAAGAGATTGCTACTACCGTAAAAGTAATGGGTGGTGAAGATTGGCAGCTGTGGATGGATGCCTTAACCACTGCGGATGTTCTCAATGCTGGTGCAAAAACCGTTGCTTACACTTATCTAGGTGAAAAACTTACTTGGCCAATTTATGGTCACGCGACCATTGGTAAAGCGAAAGAGGATCTCGATCGTGCCGCAAGTGAATTACGTAGCCAGCTAGCGGGTATTAACGGATCGGCGCATGTGAGTGTGTTAAAAGCAGTAGTGACTCAGGCGAGTTCTGCGATTCCAGTGATGCCTTTATACTTAGCGATTTTGTTTAAAGTAATGCAGGAAGCAGGTTCGCACGAAGGCTGCATTGAACAGCTACAGCGTTTGTTTACGGAATGTCTTTATACCGACACCCCAAGACTTGACAGTGATAATCGTTTCCGCGTAGATGAATTAGAGTTAGATCCCGTTATTCAAGCGAAAGTGGAAGCTATTTGGCCACAAGTGACCACGGATAATCTACACGATGTCTCTGATTTTGCACTGTATCAAACAGAGTTTTTACGCTTGTTTGGCTTTGGTATTGAAGGTGTCGATTATACGGCTGAAAGCGCCACATTGATTGATGCTAGCTTTTCATCAGTTGAATAAAATAGTCACCTTATTTACGTGTAGGAGTTGTTGTGCCCATGCAGTATCGATCACTAGGTAATACCGATATACAGGTGAGTTTACTGACACTGGGCACGATGACCTATGGTGAGCAAAATACTCAAGCAGAAGCCTTTGAGCAAATGGATTACGCCACTGCACAAGGGATTAATATGATTGATATGGCGGAAATGTACCCCGTGCCGCCCAAGGCTAGCACCTATGGTGAGTCGGAGGCGATTGTTGGCAGGTGGCTTGCTGATCGTGGGATGCGCGATAAAACAATATTAGCCACCAAGGTAACCGGTAATGGTATTCATAATCCCGGTTTCGAATATATTCGCGGTGGCCCTCGCCCTAGTGGCGTACAAATCAAGCAGGCAATTGATAGTTCTTTACAGCGCCTGCAAACGGATTATGTCGACCTTTATCAAATTCACTGGCCTGATCGCAAAGCCAATTTTTTTGGCCGCCTAGGCTGTGAGTCATTAGATAAAAATGAACAAATTATTCCCTTAGAAGAATCTATTTCGGCAATAGGCGAGTTGCTAGCCGCGGGTAAAATTCGACATTACGGTTTATCCAACGAAACACCGTGGGGTGTGATGGAAGCGTGCCGTGTCGCAGATAAGCTTGGTTTACCACGACCTGTGAGTATCCAAAACCCATATAACCTGCTCAACCGTACCTATGAAATTGGTTTGGCAGAAATGTCATTGCGTGAAAACATCGGTTTACTTGCGTATTCGCCTCTAGCGTTTGGCATGTTGTCGGGTAAATATTATGGCGGCGCTTTACCAAAAGACTCACGTCTTGCCATATATGATCGTTTTACCCGTTATGCCAGTGTGTATGCGAAAGCGGCGGCTGATGCCTATGTAGATCTTGCCAGAGAGTATCAAGTAGACCCGGGTGAGTTGGCGCTCGCTTTTGTTAGTCAACAAGATTTTGTCGCCTCCAATATCATCGGTGCGACTACAATGGCGCAGCTAGAAAGAAATCTTCGTAGCGTGCAATTAACGCTGAGTGATGAATTGCTAGCGGGCATCGCCGATATTCATCAGCAGTATTGCAATCCCGCACCTTAATCATGGTTTTTTCCCTCCTATAATGTCTGCAAAGCCGAGTCGTTTTATTTGTCTATTACACCCACGTTATTGGCTAATGTGGGCGCTGTTAATGCTCTGTGCGTTGCTTGCGCAATTACCGTTTCGTTTTCAAATGTGGCTTGGGCGTTCTTTGGGGCGTTTATTGCATCGCTTGATGAAGACACGTCGTTATGTTGCCGAGAGAAATATCGAACTGTGTTTTCCTGAGTATTCTGAGGGCCAGCGTGCGGCGCTGGTTAAAAAGCATTTTGAAGCCAACGGCATGACGGTGTTTGAAACGGGTATCGCGTGGTTCATGCCTTACTGGCGACTACGTAAGCGCTTTGTGGTTAAAAACGTAGAGTGTTGGCAAGCTTTACAGCAGTCCGATACAGGTAAGCCTCGTGGTGCCTTGATCATGGCAATGCACTTCAATACGCTTGAAATAACTAATGTGGCAATCAATCGGTTATTTGATATGTCGATGTCTTATCGGCCGCATAACAATCCGGTTTATGACTTGGTTCAGCAATACGGGCGGGAGCGGCATAACGCGCATTCTAAGACAGTGGACCGCCGTGATGTTCGCGGTATGGTGAAAGCGATGAAGAGCGGTGGGTGGTTATGGTATGCCGCCGATCAGGATTATGGCCCCAAGGTGAGTGAGTTTGTGCCTTGGTTTGGTGTTGACGCGGCAACGGTTGCGGCACCGCCTCGACTTGCTGCGATGGCTGATGTGCCTATTGTGGGTATTACCTATCGGCGACTACCGGATTACAGTGGCTATGAAATTGAGTTCTTGCCAGCATTTAATCGTCTACCGTCAGGTGATAATGCGGCTGACTTAGTGCGGTTAAATCAGCACTTTGAGCGCTGTATTCGTAACAACCCAGAAGAATATCTTTGGGTGCATCGACGTTTCAAAACCCGACCAGTAGGTGAAGCTAAACTTTACGTTAAGTAAGGGGGAGTTGGACGAAGGGTGGGGAGTAATAGTGCCATCAATACAGGCTAATTAGGCCGACTTAATAGCGTAATTTTCTTGTATAAGCGCGCTCGCGTCAGTACCATAGTCTCTTTGATATTATCAATAAAATTCCTTATTACTTTATCTCTTTCGAAATGGCTATACAGATGACTAACAATAACAGCATGATTCAGGGAAGCTTGGTTGCGTTGGCGACACCAATGACAGTAGACAATCGTTTGGATTGGGACTCGTTGAGTTCGTTGGTGCAATACCATTTAGACAATAAGACTGACGGCATCGTTGCTGTAGGCACCTCTGGTGAATCGGCAACCTTATCTGTAGATGAGCATCTGAAAGTGATAGAGGCGGTCGTTAAACAAGTGAATGGTCGCATTCCCGTGATTGCCGGTACGGGTGCTAATTCTACTAGTGAAGCGGTAGAGTTAACTCAGGCAGCTAAATTGTTAGGAGTTGATGCTTGTTTGTTAGTCGTCCCATATTATAACAAGCCGACCCAAGAAGGCTTGTATCAGCACTTTTTACATATTGCGAATTCAGTAGATGTGCCGCAAATCCTTTATAATGTGCCAGGGCGCACCATTACCGATATGAGTAATGAAACCGCACTACGTTTGGCAAGCCACCCGAATATTATTGCTATTAAAGATGCTACGGGAGATATGGTAAGAGGAAAAGAATTAATTGACCAAGCTCCAGAAGGCTTTTCGGTATTGTCCGGCGATGATGAAACTGCCGATCAGCTTATGCTGCTAGGTGGCAAAGGCAATATTTCGGTGACCGCTAATATAGCGCCTCAACTGATGGCCGAATTATGTCGCTTAGGGTTATCTGGAGATCGTGCAGCAACCGAAGTGTTACAAGGAAGATTAATGCCTTTGCATAATGCAATGTTTATTGAGTCGAATCCTATTCCGGTAAAATGGGCTATGAATCAAATGGGATTGATTCCGTCAGGTATTCGTTTACCGCTTACCCCTTTATCAGAACCATGTCAGCCTGCCTTGTTAACTGCAATGACAACCCTAGGCTTACTCAAATAATTTAGTTAATTTAATATAGATGGAAATACACTTGTTCTCTAAAAAATTCACTTTGCCTGCACCATTAAATTTCGCTTTATTTACATCAGTATTATTACTATCGGCTTGCTCTAGTAATGACGCGTACTTGGATGCAAGAACTTTGCCGCCAGTGGTGGTTCCTGATAGATTGGATAAGCAAGCCTTAGGTCAAATCTATGTGGTTCCTAAGGGCGATGGTCGTTTAGCCACTGGCGAGTTTTCTGAGCCGTTACCGCCGTCATTATCATCAAGGCAAGCGATTATTGAGCCGCGCATACAAACCTTTCAGGGTAAATCATGGTTGGTAGTGCCTAAAGAGGCTTCGGCTACATGGTCACAGCTGCTTATCTTTTTACAATCTCGTCAAATTAATAGCGTAAAACAAGACCCTAGTGCAGCTGTCATTGAAACGGATTGGGTGACAGAGGCAGCAGAATATAATCAGGCTTATCGTTATCAATTACATTTGGAAGCGGGTTTGCAGCCTGAGTTGACAGAAATTCATGCCGTGAATATTCAGGGCTCGAGCAAAGTATCTATCCCAGCAACCACCCAGTGGCCACAATATTCTGCAAGCACCAGTCATGAAGTGTGGCTACTTCAACAAATAGCTAAAGTAATTTCTAACCAAAAATCACTAGGTGATTCACTCATCGCTAGTGCGATCTCTTTTGATCCTAAAAGTGTTTCCAGTAGTGTTAATGGTGAGCCCGTTGTCAATTTGTTGGTGAGTAAAGATCGTGCTTATAACGTGCTATTAAATAGCTTGAATGATAGTCAATTTGTTACCTATGATTATAATGAGTCTGCAGGTGTTATTTACTTCAATGAAGATGATACCCAAGAGAAGAAATCACTGACCAAAAAAGTGACAGGTTTTATTTATGATATTGCAACAATACAGTTTTTGAAAAATGATAGCCCTTATCCACTAGTAGATATCTTGGCTAGTTTGCCTAATGAAGCGTCGGTTAAAGCGTTATTTCCTCAGCCGAGAGTAGCGACTAAAAAACTGCCAGGCATTCCTGGTTATTTATTAGTATTAAAACAAATAAATGAAAATAAGCAGCGTTTGTATTTGCGTGACGGCTACGGTCGTCCGTTAGCGTCGGCTAAAGCGAAAGTACTCCTCGATACTATTAAAAAACAGCTGTACTAAGGAGCTATCGTGGCAATAGCTTTCTCATCATTGGGTAGCGGCAGTAAGGGTAATGGGACGGTGGTACGTACTCTTGCCTCGGATAAAGATAAAAGTAAAGATAGTGATGTGAATGCAAGCAGCACTATCGTTTTAATCGATTGTGGTTTTACCATAAAAGAAACCGAGCGTAGATTAGCGCGTTTAGATTTAACGCCTGCCCATCTTGATGCCATTATCGTGACACATGAGCACGGTGATCATATTAAGGGGGTGGGGCCGTTAGCGCGTAAATATAACCTGCCGGTTTATATTACTGCTGGTACGTTTCGTAGTAAAAAAATAGGTGCATTAGATGATGTTCGTCTTATTCATCGCTATGAACCGTTCGATATAAATGCTTTTCATATTACGCCTGTTGCTGTGCCTCATGATGCCAGCGAACCGGCACAATTTATTATTGAATGCGATAATAAACGCTTAGGTATTTTGACCGACCTTGGCAATATTAGCCCTCATGTAGAGATGCATTATCAGTCTTGTGATGCGCTTATCCTAGAGGCCAATCATGACCCAGCGATGTTAGCGTCAAGTGCTTACCCGTTTTCGTTAAAGCAGCGCGTCGGTGGTGCTTGGGGGCATTTAAGTAATCAGCAAGCGGCACGATTTTTAGAATCGGTCGATAGAAAGAAATTAGAACACTTGGTGGTCGCTCATATTAGTCGACAGAATAATAGTGTCGAGCTAGCACAGCAAGCGTTTAACGATGTGCTCGCCTCCATTAAAAATGTCGTTTATGCATGCCAAGACGATGGCTTTGATTGGATAAGCTTGTCACCTTATAATGAACCAACAGAAGCAACCACTACACATTAGGTAATTACGATGGAAAAACGTCAAGAACTGTATGCCGGCAAAGCCAAATCAGTTTACACCACAGATGATGCAGACTTATTGGTATTACATTTTCGTAACGATACGTCGGCGTTTGACGGAAAAATTATTGAACAACTAGACCGTAAAGGTATGGTTAATAATAAATTTAACGCCTTTATCATGGAAAAATTAGAAGCAGCAGGTATTCCTACGCACTTTGAAAAGCTGCTTTCCGATGATGAATGTCTGGTTAAAAAAATGGATATGATCCCCGTAGAATGCGTTGTACGTAATATCGCTGCAGGTTCATTATGCCGCCGTTTAGGTGTGGAAGAGGGTATTGACTTAACGCCGCCAACATTCGAGTTCTTTTTAAAGAATGATGAACTGGGCGATCCAATGATTAACGATTATCATATCGAATCTTTTGGTTGGGCGACTGCGGAACAATTGGTTGTGATGAAAAAGCTCACCTTCCAAGTAAATGAAATACTCAAAGCCTTGTTTCTTGAAGGTAATATGTTGTTGGTTGATTCGAAATTAGAGTTTGGTATTTATCATGGTGAAGTTATTTTGGGCGATGAGTTTTCACCCGACGGCTGCCGCTTATGGGATAAAGATACCCGTGAAAAATTAGATAAAGACCGCTTTCGTCAAGGTTTAGGTAATGTTATCGAATCTTACGAAATGATAGGTAACCGTCTAGGCTTGTCATTTTAATCGCTAAATATTTGCTTTGTTGGGTAATATTGCCTAAATTAAGTATATAAACCCTTATTATTTTTTATTTTGCAGGTAGCAATGACTTCTATTTCTGGCATTAGCAACGATCATTCAAACAATAATATGATCGACGAGCGTCGCCGCTTTGAGCGTAAAGTAGCGGCGATACGCGTTGAAATATCGCATCCTGCCATCGGCACTATGATTGGGTCAACGCAAGATATCTCTGATGGTGGAGCGTCTGTTCAGCTGGATGGACAAGTCATGCCTCCGGTAGGCACACAAGTCAATGTACGTTTTATCAAAGTGGCTGGTGCTGTTAACCAAGAGCCTGTTGTGATGAACGTAATGTACCTACATCGCAATACGCTTGGTTTAATGTTTGCCTAAATTCTTCCTCTTTAAGTCGTTTCTCAATTGACCACAGATCCTCTCTCGCATAATTCTTCTAACACAGCTTCTCTTTTGGGGGTGTACTGTGACGATGCTGTTGTGCTTGCGCAAGCACAACAGTTATCCCAGCAGCTCTCACAGCAGACATGCTTACCGCCGGAGCAGCCTTTACTCTCTAAAGCGCCATCAAAGCTAGATAGCGGCGATTTTGTTTTGTTAGTAGGAACACAGGGCGTGTGCTTGCAGGCAACAGGGAGAAAAGCGCCGGGGCCTATACGTGTCGATTTGACAGAAGGTGCTAGCGCTCATCGTCGTCAATTTGGTGGGGGTAAAGGGCAGATAATTGCCAAAGCGATAGGTGTTAAAGGCGCTTATCGCCCGCATATAGTCGACCTAACAGCGGGTTTGGGGAAAGATGGTTTTGTGTTAGCAACGCTGGGTTGTGAGATAAACTTAATTGAGCGCTCACCGATTGTACACGCCTTGCTAGCGGATGGTTTAAAAAGAGCGGAGTTGAGTGCTGACCCAGAAATTCACGATATCTTACAGCGCATGTCGCTACAGAATTCACAAAGTGGCGATTATCTACGACAGCAAGAGCAGCCTGTAGATGTCATCTATTTTGATCCTATGTTTCCAGAGCGTGCGGGCAAAGCCGAGGTAAATAAAAGTATGAAGGCATTTCACTCCTTGGTTGGCAGTGATGATGATGCGGGTGAGATACTATCGCTAGCATTAACCAAAGCGCAATACCGCGTAGTGGTAAAACGCCCTAGAAAGGCACCTGCTATTCATATGCAGCATCCAGATTTAGATTTACCTGCCCCTAATGTTGTCTTCGAAGGTAAATCTACGCGCTTCGATGTTTACACTTTCAAGAAGATGCCTTAACTGGCAAGCTTGTCACAATATACTTAATCATTAGATGTTGTTTAAATTGCTCTTAGTCCTTTAACAATTGCGGCCAGTAATCGTCGGCGTCTTCAATACGTTCAGTGTTGTTTTTTAACCAACGCTTTTGTACGCCTTTGTTGTAGTTTAAATATAGTTTACCTTCATGAATATTAAACACTTTTGGTTTGATAGAAGCTGTGGTGTTACGGGAAACGGCATAGGCACAATAACCCCCGTATTGTGGTGCATACTTCTCGGGTGATGCGATAAATAGTTGCCTATGTTCTTCTGAAGAGAACCACCACGTTGCGCCCAAGTATTCATGGCTCAATTCTTTCTTGCCTTTTACCGCTTCGCCCAAAGTAAAATACGCTACGGTGTCATAACCTTTAATGGCTGCTTTAGCAGAACCGCCGGTGTAAATTGGATCCACTGCGATAGCAAAGATACTGTAGGCGGATAAAATCAATCCCCCAAAAAGGGAAAGTAGTGTGTGATATTTCATAAGGTGTACCGGTTATCTCAAATGTACGGCGAACTATGCTTGCTTGCCTATACGCCCAAAAGATGAAAAAAGTTCTTTGATACTGTTAGTAATCGAACGCGTTGTTTTTTCAACTTTGTAACGCGTTTTTGCACCGGAGTGATTGGCCAATACATGGTGTCGTGTAAATGCTTGCTCAATCGCTTTCTCTAATTGATCGTTTTCTAGAGGCTTCGCTAAATAACGGAAAACCTGCCCAGAGTTAATTAACTCCACGGCAGTTTCTGCATCGGTTTCATTGGTTAATACGATAGAAATTAATTCTGGTCGCTTTTCTTTTAGCACGCTAATGGTTTGCAGTGCTTCATCTGTATTGACGGGTAGTTCAATAATTGCCACCCCAATAGCTGAGCGGGCAGAGACCACTCCGACTGCCTGAGGAATGCTTTGCGTACCATAAATGTTGATGTCGTGTTGACGACATACCTGACGGATTTGGTTGCGTAACTCTTGGCTGCTGCCCATCATTACAATACCTTGGTCGGGGTTGTTGCCCGCGATATCCTTTAGGAAAGTATTACCGTTTTCGTTGACTGCTTGATGATCAATAACTTCTGCGACATCAAACTCGGAAGCGAGTGCTGCTTCGGCAATTGTTTTGTGAATCTCATCGTTGCGCCATGGTTTATTAATGAAGCGATAAATTTCGCCTTCGTTAATAGTACGAATAATGGCTTCTTTATCCATAAATCCGGTGAGCAATAGACGCATCGTTTTAGGATAAAGTTTGTGTACTTCGGCTAACAATTCATTGCCCAACATATTCGGCATACGCTGATCACTGACAATCACATTAATCTCATTTTCAGCGAGAATGGCTAATGCTTCTTCTCCACCATTAGCGATGTGTACATCGTATTCACGGCGAAAAATAGACCGCAGCGCCGTTAAAATGCGCTTTTCATCATCGACAAAAAGGACGCTGTATTTCTTTTCAGTTGTCATCATTACGTGGCCTGTAACGTAGTAAGGGGCTATGTATATTCGTACTATTTATATACGCACTATTTGCATAAGTGCTATGGATTAAGGGGCAATACAATCTCAATGGTAGTGCCGCTATCTAGTACAGATGACACATTAATTTTTCCCTTATGGGCTTGCACTATTTTATAAGCAATCGACATGCCTAATCCAGTACCTTCTCCAATGGGCTTGGAGGTGAAAAACGGATCGAAGATTTTTTGTTGAGTGGCTTGATCCATCCCCATGCCCTGATCTGCAAAGGCAACCACAATATTATCGCCTTGTTGTTGTGTACTAATTCTTAACTCGCCACCGCTTTCTTTCATTGCTTGTGCGGCATTGGTAATGATATTTAAAAACAATTGATTGAGCTTCGATGGGGTACACACTAAGCTAGGCAAGTCGGCTAGGTTTTTAATAACCGTGACATTGTTTTCTCTAATCGGGTTGCTCGCAATCTTTACCGCATTGTCGATGCAGTCATGAATATCTACTTCCGCTGTTGATTGACGATCAAGACGAGAGAAGTCTTTTAAGCTCATCACCAATTGCGATATTTCGCCAATGCCATGATGGCTGTCTTCGAGTAATTGCTGTGTTTCTTCTACCACTCCATCATTATCTACGATTTTAAATAAACGCAGTGTCTTAGATAGTGCTGCCGATAACGCTTTGTTGTTTCGTGGTTTTTTTCGTGCTGCTTCATATACCGTTTCAAGTGCGGTAAGTACGTCATTCATATCACCTAAATTCGCGGTGCTAGTAGTGATATTGCTATTGACGTAGCCTAAAGGGGTGTTAATCTCGTGAGCAACACCGGCTACCATTTCACCTAAAGAAGCCATTTTTTCTGACTGTATTAATTGTTCCTGAGACTCCTGTAAATCGTTGTAGGTTTGTTGGATTTCCTCAGTTCTGTCGGCTACTTGTTGTTCTAAGTTGGTATATTGTCTGCGCAGTAAGTAAGCAAAAAACGTTAATAAAACCAGTAATACCAAACCATAAATAATAAGTGCGTTACGTAGCTCGTTCGCCTTTTCAAGCAACACATTATGGTAGTTTACATAAGCACTTTCTAAGGTGTTTAGTTTTTCACCGGTTTCTTGTTGCGTTGCTCGTAAAAAGTATTTTTGAGTTTCTTCGGTGGCTAAAACAATGTCTGATAGTGTTTTTATATAGTCAAAAACCACGTCTTTTTCATCATCACTATAATTTTCTATCATGCCTTGAATAAGACCAATGTCATCATTGAGTAAGTTTCGGTTATCGATATTACTTTGTTCTAAATAGCGGTAAAAATTAATATTAATACTAATGATTTCAGGGCGCAGTGATAGCTTTTCGATGATCTGATTAATAGGCGAGTTTACGTCTGACGCCTGTAAAAAATCGCTATTGACTTCAAGGAGTATTTTGTGGTTTTTAACAAAGTTATCAATGTGATCTTGTTTTTTAACCAGCTCTTTTTCAAAACTAATAGTGGCATTGCCTAAGGCTTCGCTAGATTCAATTTCTTCGAAGAGCGCATCATAGCGCAAATTATCAAACTCATCCGACAGCGCAACAGCGCGGTCTTCTAATGTATTGTAGTCACTATAGTTGGCGTAACGAATACCAAATAGTAAAAGGTTAATTTGGTTGTCGAGTAACTTGAGGTTTCTGACCGATTCAGTCGTTTGTAAATAGACCTTATCATCCAGCAACATGTTTTGCTTGACTGTAATGTAAGCTAAACCAATGCCAACAGAAATCAAGAGAAATAAGACAATAAGATATTTTTTCATGGTGTGTTTTTTAGTCAATAATGAATCGGTAAAATGAATAGTTGCTCAGCGTTGACATACTAGACCATTAATACGCTAATTAGTTCTTATTTAAAGCCTTATTGATTCAAATGATTAGCAGCAAAGCAATAGAATACACAGTAAGATGAAGATCACGACAGCACGTAAAAAGTTAATGTAAATCTTATGTGTGAGTTGTGAATCATGTAGCGATATTTTATGATTCATCTACACACCTTATCTTCGCTATTTATCTTCTATAACGGTGCACTTATGCAGTTACAAGACTATCGACGAGAATATGTTCAAGGCGGTTTGCGCCGTAAAGGTCTTAATGCTAGTCCTATTGCGCAATTCGAAACATGGTTGCAGCAGGCTATCGCTTCTGGCTTATCCGACCCAACCGCAATGACCCTCGCCACAGTAGACGAAAACGGCCAGCCTAACCAGCGTATCGTATTGCTTAAACAAGTCGATGAGCAAGGTTTTGTATTCTTTACTAACAAGCAAAGTATAAAAGGCAAAGCAATCGCGAGTAACCCAAACGTAAGTTTACACTTTCCTTGGTATCCGCTAGAGCGACAAGTCCGAGTGCAAGGCACGGCAACCTTATTGGATGAGCAAGAAGTAGCCAGTTATTTCGCCTCTCGTCCTAAAGACAGCCAGTTAGCCGCATGGGCATCAGAGCAAAGCCAAGTTATTCCATCACGGGATCACTTGTTAAAAAAGTTTAATGCACTGCAAGAGGAATATGCGGAAAAGGATGCACCACTACCTACTTTTTGGGGCGGTTATCGTGTAAAGCCTGCGTGTCTAGAGTTTTGGCAAGGCGGAGAGCATCGTTTACATGACCGTTTTCAGTATAAGCAAAACGAGATGACCAGTGAGTGGGATATAGATCGCTTAGCCCCTTAAATTTTTAAAGAAATAACTTAATGAGCAAACGTGTTCATTAAGTTGTGAAACATAACGTGAGCTATGCAAGGTATAAAATACAATATGAACGAAGTAGTCCAATCAAAAACGAAAGCGTTAATTTACTGCTTAATCCCTTTTTTAATGCTGGGCTATTTTGTCGTCGGCGCACTATCAGAAGGTATTTTTATTCCCGGTAGAGAGGGCTCATTATCATTGCTTGGGTCATCTGCATGGATTGCCTGTTTGTTCCCGTTGCTGTGGCTAACAGGGGATCTTATTCGTCACTATCCCAATGTTCCTATGCCGCTAAAATCTCGTAATATGGCTTCTACAATATTGACAGTTGTGGGTGTTGCTTTATTTTTTTATGCGACCACTAGGTAGCATGTAAGGTATTTATCACGAGTCCAGCATGACCCCCGCAATCAATATCGCCAAGAAGCATAAAGTCCCCCACAATATTCATGAGTACCCCCATGATGAATCTACCGGATCGTATGGGCTGGAAGCGGCTAAGAAGATGGGGGTTGCTGAAGCGAGAGTGTTTAAAACCTTAGTAGTAGAGCTCGATAACAAAGAGCTAGCCGTAGGAGTGATTCCTGTGGCCTCTATGCTGAGCATGAAGCTTATGGCTAAGACGGTAGGCGCAAAGAAAGCGACGATGGCAGATAAATCAGATGTGGAACGCTCAACCGGTTATGTACTGGGTGGAGTGAGCCCTTTGGGCCAAAAGAAACGACTCAAAACTACTGTCGATGCTTCCGCCAAAAATTACTCTACTATCTATATCAGTGCCGGACGCAGAGGGCTAGAAATAGAGCTAAGCCCTGATAATCTAATGACTCTTACTGGCGGCTTACTAGCGGAAATAATTCAGTGAGAGAATGTTTATAAAGATATCTAATTCTTGAAAAGAAAAAACGTGTAGATGCAAATAATAAACGTTGTGACCGTTCTAAAAAGGAAGTGTGATGCAACAGAAAAAATTCAATCAAGAACATTATCAAAAACACGGCTATGTTATTTTACGTAATTTCTTTAGTGATGCAGAGTTTAATGCATTAGCCATTCATGTGGATCGTATTTATGACGAGTGGGCGAGGGATAACGTGGCGGATATTTATCAGCATAGACTGGTTAATATGCATTCCCTCACCAGCCCCGAGTACTTTGAAAAGCAACCAAAAGAACGAATAAAATTTTTCGAAGCTATCGCATCAGAAAAGCTAATGAACTTACTTGATGAGCTATTTGGTTCTGGTATTTACTTTCATAATACCCAATTATTCTTTAACCCATCCAATAGGGAACGCCTGCCTTATTGGCATAGAGATATGCAATACAGCCCAATCTCCGATGCGATTCAGCGTGCCGAGCTACACAATATGCTCAGCCTTCATGTGCGTATTCCTTTGCTGCCAGAAAAAGCAGTTGAGTTAGTTGATGGCACACATCAACGCTGGGATACTGAATTAGAACATAATGTAAGGCTAGAAAAAAACAATTACAAAAATAGCGAGCCACTGCCTAGCGCAACACTAATAGACCTATCTCCATGTGATATCTTGATTTTCAGCGCCCAAATGATACATCGCGGCAACTACGCACAAAATTCAAATCGAAAAGCCCTAGACCTGTGTGTGGGTACATATCACCCTATGACCGCAGACGCTCTAGATGAAACCGTACTCCCTAGTGAAAGTGAGATGGAGGAGATTTTGAATAACGAATGGTATCGAATGGCTTGGGAGGTAGTGGAAGATAGAAGTAGATGAGCATACATCTCTTTCCTTTACTTTATTTACGTTCTTTTACCCCTTAAACATATTTAGGGGGCATGGTTAAAGTTTTTCTTGGATTATGGCAGCAGCCGGATCTGTACCGGCCGTAGATTAGTTGGTCACGATAATTTTGCAGGCTCTCTTTGATCAGAGCCCTTTTCTTTGACAATAAAGTCTGGCATCGTTGTTTAAAAATTAGTTTTGGTGCTTTTGTGCCATTATTTAATCTCTTACAGAAGAAAAAGAGCGGAGGTTTACCTTTACCTTATTCTATCGTATGAGATAATTCCCTTCGACTTTGAATCTAGGGTTCAAAGTTAGCATATGTTAGTAGATTAATATTATTTTTTAATAGTAACTCAGTTTTTATCGCAAGGAATGATGGGCCATGACTCAACAGCAGGATCAACATCAGCAAAAACCTTATGAATATGAAGAAAGGCAAACGATCGATATGTCGGCTCACGTGTTTCGTGTAGGGGATGGAAACATAAGTGGCTATACAGCATGTACTTTGGGCGTACTAAGTTTCCTTGCCGTACTCTGTTATTTGTTCCCCAGCTATCTTACGACGACTGACTTACGTCAGGCCTATGACGGTGAAACTCTCAAAGTTGTACTGATGGCTGGAATATGGGCTTCATTCGGTTTTGCGTTATTAACTTTTATTCTGGGTAAACGTCGTAAATTGGGTGCGATTGGTGCTACCTTTAGTTTGGTGGCTTTATTTTTAGGTGGTTATAGCGTTCCTATTGAAGAGGTGACTCCAAGCCCACTATCGTTGGGCTTGGATTGGTTGATCCTGTCTTTGATTACTTCTGTAGTTATTTTTACTTTCCTTGAAAAAATTTTTCCTAAGTATAAAGAGCAAGTAATACTACGACCGGAGTGGAAACTCGATTTATGGTATTTTTGCTTTAATCATTTGTTGGTCGCTGTATTGCTATTAGTAGGTAACTATTTTGTCGTCACGGTATTTCACTGGGCTGCAAGTGGACAGTTACAAAATGCTATTCAGAATTTACCGTTGTTAGTGCAAGTAGTCATCGTTATTTTCTGTGCCGATTTCGTTCTTTATTGGTCTCATCGTAGCTTTCATGAGGTGCCTCGCTTATGGAATGTGCACGCAGTCCATCATTCGGTAGAGCACATGGATTGGTTAGCGGGTTCTCGCAACCATATTGTTCAAACAATTATTGATCGCTCAATTGCTATGGTGCCTTTGTACCTACTAGGACCTGACAAAGCAGCTTTGGATATTTACGTTACCTTTGCAGCCTTGCAAGCGGTTATTGTGCATTCCAACGTGAATATCCCTTTTGGCCCTTTAAAGTACCTTTTCGTAACACCGCAATATCATCATTGGCATCATAGTTCTGATGCTCCGGCTATTGATACGAACTATGCAGTACACTTGCCGCTTTATGATAAATTATTCGGCACTTACCATATGCCCGTTGAACACTGGCCTAAGGAATACGGTACCACAAATCGTTTGCCTAGAACCTTTCTGGGACAGTTAGTTTATCCGTTTAAACGCGGTCTTTAGTAAAGAATGTAAATGATAAAACGCCTAAATATTTAGGCGTTTTGTGTTTTTAGAAAGACTTGTGTGTGCTACTCGATAGCTCTTTTTTTAATTCGAGCTAATATCGCTTTTTTATTTTTTTCCTGATTATTTTCATTCACTCTCTGATTGATGCTATTAGTCGTAATCTGATTTTCCATTTCTTCCCATACACTTTCACTGTCATCCGTTTGCACTCGAAGACTAATTACGTGTTGATGTGTACTTTTTAGTTCACTTAATTGTTTGGACAGGTTGCTTACGTTTTTTATCAGCATACAGCTATTGGTTTGTTTTGCTTTGGCTAAGCGTAAATCACGACGATATTGTGCTACCTCAGTCAGTGCCTTGCGTAAGATTACCTCTGTTTTAAAGGTGCGTTTCGATAAGTCTTCACTTTGATTTGTTAAGTCAGACAGCATGGTTTCATGTTGAATAATATCTACCGCTATCTCTTCTATTAAGGCAGGTTGACTATCTTTGTTGAGTAACTCACATGCTTGGAATTCTCGCTTTTTAATCAATGCTTGAATAGATTCTATCTCTCGGTCAACTTGTTTACGTACCACGAGTTGCTCACTCATGGAATGCTTTCTTAAGTGAATCATGTTTTCAATATCAATGATCTCTTGTTCAAAAATACGAATCGCATTAGCATCGAATAATCGATCAGCCGACTCTCTAGCGACTCCTCTACTCAATGTGGTCAGTTTGTTTAAAATACCCATAGTTTTTCTCCTAATTCGCCATTTCGTTAATGATCTTGGTTGTTCGTGCTTCACTGACTTTGTTGATTAAGCGGTTCGCTTCGTGCTGGTCACGTAATGTTTTTGATAACGTGATTGTTGCACTAACAAGAAAAAGAGCACTTAGTGCAAAGTAGCCTTTGATTAGCAGGGTTCCAGGAACTAAAAATATCCCAGCTGTCACCGCTACAATTGAAATTGCAAAACTAGCTTTGACAAAAAATACCCATCCTTCCGATGTACTCTGAATGTCATATTCGTTCATTTTAAATACCTCTCAATAAGTAGTTAGGAGTTATCATTGTTGAGTTTTTTTAGGAGTGAAACAATGAAAAGCTAAAAGGTAGTGGTCTGTAATACTTTGAGTATAAAAATAGAGATCTTTTGTGCGACTCTCAAATATTTAGATGATTTTTTTTGATCACGGTAAAACTTATTATCCAGCGTTGGATGAAAGTATTACGCCATTGCGGCGATTTAAGGGAGGTCAATCCCTTTTTGGTGATTTGGGGTGATATTAAATGTAAGCGAAAACTATCAAACTTTATTTATTCCTATTAGGGACCGTAGTGGATTATTTAAAATTGCATACAAAGTATGGGTTTTATATTCAGCTTACTGATCATGATATTACCTAGTGGCTGGATATTTTCCAATATAAATAATTTTCATCATCGTCGATGTCCATCAAACAAGCCAAACTGCCAAGCACGCGATGCAAGCACCACGGTAATATTCTTTCGTTGTGCTTTTGGCAGTTGAGAGTCTTGGTGCGCGAGGGCGTTGAACTCTTTGGCAAGCTTGTCTATTTTACGTTGCATTTCTTGGTTAGAAAAATCTCCTAGTTCTCCGTTTAGCACTAATAGTTTCTCATCGTTCTTTGTAAATGTTGAGCGAAAAAAATCTTGTTCTACATGACGTTGAAAAAAACGTTGTATAGGCCCATTCGCTTGCCAGCGAAAATTTGGAGCGATTAATAACTTAATACGATTGTTTGGTAGTAATTCGATAACACGTAAGCGGTCTAGTTGCGCCAGTTTGCGAATGCAATCGGTTTCGCTTATGTCTATATCGTGACATAAATCCCCAAAGCCATGACCGTTCATCACCTGAATGGCAATCATCAACAATAACGTATCGTTCACTAACTCTTGTTCTTGTTCCAGTGTTAACTGCTGTAGTTGAGGCTGCTCTTTTTCCATTAGCGTAATCAGTTCGGATAGCTGTAAGTTAACTAGGTGGCAGATGGCCTCTAAGCGCTGCAAGCTAAAGGATTGCTCGGTAAATAAGCGTTTAATAGAGGCTTCGCTCATCTCTAAGGTCGTGGCGACATCGGCATAGGTTTTCCCTTGTGCTTTAAGCTGCTTTTTTAGGGTGCTGATAAGTGCGGGGGTTTGAGTCATAGTGTTATATCGAATCCAATGTTCTTTTGTTGATGCTATTAGTCGTGTTGACAGTGATTAAAAGTATCGTATAGTAATACTTCTGGTGCAATAATAATAGACTGTGAATGTTAAGGTGGTAAGTTAGTCAGTAGCAGTAGATGATCCGCTTCGTTAATCGTACTGAAAACATTAGACCCATTAACAATAATAACTGTGTGAACTGCTAGGAACGCCACCATGAAAACATTGTTTAAAACCCCTTATGCCATTCCTTTTTTATTGGCGGTATTTCTGAATGCCCTTGTTGACCTAGGGCATAAAAT
>JBLHVA010000005.1:0-17418 GCA_047630005.1 Candidatus Endobugula sp.
CGGCTGTTACCGGCTTGCCGAAAAAATATCCCTGCATTTCCGAACAACCGCTATCTTGTAAAAACCCCACCTGTTCGCAGGTCTCTACACCTTCGGCAATGACTGTTAAATGTAAATTTTTGCAGAGAGAAATAGTGGCTTTAACAATGGCAGCATCATCGGCATCTGTAGTGATGTCGTTGACGAAAGAACGATCAATTTTTAGACGGCTAATAGGAAAGGTTTTTAAATAGGCCATTGACGAATAACCTGTGCCAAAATCGTCAATAGCTAGTTGTACACCCATTGCATTGAGCTCGGCGAGCACCTTAATAGTATCTTCCAAGTTTTCCATAATAGCACTTTCGGTGATCTCAAGCTCTAAATTACTAGCATTGATATTGTCGCGATTAAGGCACTTGGTGACAATGTCGACAATATTTTGCTTGGTAAATTGGCGCGCTGAAATATTGACGGACATTTTAAGGTCGTTAAATCCTTCCGCCTCCCATCTAGCCTGTTGGGCGCAGGCTTCGTTGAGCACCCATTCTCCTATGTCGCGAATTTGCCCGCTCTCTTCGGCAATGGGAATAAACTCTAAGGGTGGGATAAGCCCGCGTTGCGGATGATTCCAGCGGACTAATGCTTCGCATCCAATAATGCGTTGGCTAGGGTTATGCACTTGGGGTTGGTAGTGCAAAATAAGCTCACCATTCTCAAGTGCCTTGCGTAGGTCTGCTTCTATCATTAACCGCTCTTTTGCTAAGCGATTCATGTCCTGAGTAAAAAATTGGTAGTTATTACGACCGAGGCTTTTTGCTTGGTACATTGCAGAATCGGCATTTTGTAGCAGTGTTTGTGTGCTCGTACCGTCAAGAGGGTAGGTGCTGATCCCTAGGCTGGCAGAGACAACCACTTCTGTGGTGTCGAGCATTAAAGGTTGACTGAGTGTGTTAATAATTTTTTTAGACACTCTTGCTAGGGCTTCTGTGTTTGCGTAGTTATTAATAAGGATCACAAACTCGTCACCACCAAGACGAGCGACGATATCGGTCTCACGTACGAGTGCACTTAATCTATCGGCGGTGGCGCATAATAATTTGTCACCAGCGGCATGGCCTGAAGCATCGTTAATATTTTTAAAGTTGTCAAGATCAAGAAAAATAATGGCAAATATCGTGTGTTGTCGATTGGCATGGGCGATGAATTTTTCTAACTGTGATTGAAAAGAAGAGCGGTTACACAATCCCGTTAACACGTCAAAATGGGCGAGATTAAAAATGTGCTGATCATCGGCTTTCTTTTCACTGATATCACTAAAGATACTCACAAAATTTACGATATTGCTGTCGGCATCTTGAACACTGGCGACGGTTTGCCAAACGGCGTAAATATCCCCATTTTTCTTTTTGTTCCACATTTCGCCATACCAATGACCATTGCTGATAACCTTCTTCCAAAAATCGCGATAAAAAGTGGCGTCATGAAGGCCTGACTTGTGGATACGGAAGTTTTCACCTATTAGTTCTTCACTACAGTAACCGGTAATATGCTCTAAGGTATTATTGACTCGCAGGATATTACCGTTTTTATCAGAAATCGCGATTGCCTGCGCACTTGAATTAAACACAGCCTCAGAAAGTTTGCGTTCGTCTGAGCTAGCTTTATGCTCCAGCTCAGAGGCAATGCTGTTCGCGTATAAGGCTAATATGGGCTGACTCCATACTTGTATTGTCATCTCTTTATCGTCCATGACGGCAATAATACCTAAGGTCTCTCCCGATTGCGTGACTAGCGGTGCGCCAAAATAACTATCTATACCCATCGTCACCAGTAGCTCATCATCGGGATATCGAGTGGCTGCGTCTTTGGGTACTAGTGTAACTTTTTTATCGATCACATCTTGACAAGGCGTTCCCCTGAGTGAGTATTTAAAGTTCTTCGCATAATCGTCGTGCGCCCACACACTCAAGGTTTTGATTGAGTTCATATCGTTATTCACGAAGGTGCCGATAAAAGCAAACTTAACCTTGTAGATCGCTGCAATATCTTTTACACATTTAGATAAAAAAAGAGTGTGAGAATCAGCCGCAGTGGCGTCTAATAATGCATGCAGGGCATTCATGGTGTTCTTGTGTTCGTCTACTTCCAGAATGAGTTGCTTGTTGACCTTCTGCAAATCGGCGGTATGGTCGGCAATATGTTCTTCAAATGCCTCTTTATTACGTTGTAATTCATTGCTAACAAGGTATTTTTTTTTCGCGTGGGCGGCAATAATAAGTATAGTCATCGAGACTAGGGCGATAAAAATTTGTAACAATAATAACGAATAATGAAAGGTTCCGTGGGAAAACGGTCCGTGATGATTGATGGTAGCGGTAATAGCAACGGCGGACGTAGCCAGCACAAACAAAGTGCTGCCACGTAGGTGAAAACGATATGCAGACCAAACGGCCAACGGCATTAAAATAAAGGCGACTGGCGTATTGCTTGCTACCAAGTAAAACCACGGTGAAAAAAGAATAAGGTACAATCCGCTCGTTGTCGTTGCAATGACAGCAATTTCCACCCAGTCAACAACGTTAAGCTTATTGTATCTAGGGCTGGCCCAGATAAGTAAGAAAGGGGTAACGATTAAGGCGCCCAATACATTACCTAGCCACCATGTGAGCCAGAGCACACCGAAGTTGCCACTTATTACTCCGCCAAAATACAAGCTTGATAGACCAATCATAGCTCCCAAAGCGCAGCCCCCAGCTGCTGCCAGTGCAAATACTATAATATTTTTGGGTATATCAAAGAACGTAGCATGGTCTAGGTGGCGCAATAGTGCCGTGGCGATGAGAGCCTCCAGCGTATTGCCGGTAGCGATGCCAAATACTGCTTCTAAGGGAATAGAGGTCGATAAATTGGTTAATAGCGCGCCAATGAATACACCCAGCCATGCTTTTCTGCCAAAGTACATCATGGCAGCAATGGCAATACCGGTCGGTAGCCACACCGGCGAAGTGTTTGACGGCTCAAACGCTAAAGATAAGCTCAGTTTTCCGATAAGGAAGTAGAGACAAGCCAGAGCAAAGCAGAGAGCTGTATAGCGAATATTAAGGTTTACTTTCATGCGATGTTTTTATTCTAACCTCTATAGTAGAAAATATAGGCAAGATACAATCATAAACTAAGCAAAGATCGTTTAGTACTAGACCTAATAAGAATATATCATTAATCGAAATATAAGGTCATTCATAAATTGGAATATTATCCCCTAACTCTACCGCTAATTAATACGGGGTTTTAAGAAGCAAAACGTTTACACGGAATAATAGTAGTAACCGCTAGCCGAAGGGGTATATATTTGGTCTGTTGGTGGTTAAAATTAATAAATTATAAGAAAAGAGCATCTTTGCTAGATATAAATAAAGGGTTTTCACCTCATGATATTTTTTTGTTGTTAGTGTTTATTGTTCGATTATCCATCACCACACAGAACCCAACTATGAAAACCACCCTTTCCTTTCTACTTATTACCTTACTAACACTATACACCGGTACTGCATTCGCCGAAGGCGATAAGTTTGTGATTGCTATTGATGAAGCGCGAATTAATATTAGCTCGTCATTGGATGGGTCTGAGGCGTATATGGAGATTATTAATTACACGCAAGATAAGCCGGTGACGTTAACGCGGGTGAGTAGTGAAATGGCGGGGAATGTACGTTTACACCATGCGGATAAGCCAGTGCTGGTAAATGGTGAAGCGACTGATCATGCGTTGACGATTAAACCGGCTTCTTCTGAGGCCTTGTCTGACAAGGGTTATTATATTCATCTAGAAGAGCTAAGCGCGCCGATTACTAAAGGCCAACGTATTCCTTTGTTGTTAACTTTTGAACATGGTGATAGCTATCTTGTAGATGCCGTTGCGGTTGAACCCGGTACGCATTTACACGGTGATGAGTCTGACGGCTTTACAGCACATAGTGACCACTAGGGCTTTTAGTTAACGGGGCAAAAACAGCCTTCGCCCATCACGCCTCCAGAGCTAACCGTTTGCTTGTTTAGTAAGGCATCTAACACTTTTTTTACTAAGCTAGTGTCGTTATTACACACATACCCCAAACTATGAGGGCCAAAATACACTAGCTGGCCGTTGCTATCCCAAATACCGACCGACGGCGTGGCTTTTACATCTGCCCTTACGCGATCTAATAAGGCTTTCGGTAACTGCTGCACATCTTTTACTTCATGGGTCACTGAGCTGTTATCTACTGGCGCTAGATAAAATACGATATTGCTCGCTAGGTGACGATATTGGTTTAATAATAATAAAAAATGCGGTTTGGTGAATTGATCACAGGGGCAATGATTCTGCCAAAAATAGACCACGCGCATCGTGTCTTGTTTAGTATCTTGCTCGTTATGCTGCTCGTTAAGCTCTTGGCCCTCATCAAGAAAGAGCTGCTGCAGCTGGGTAGTCGATTCAAAAAACGCGACGCTATCTACGGCTGGAACTATGTACAAATCACGTACAAACCACACAATAAAAACTAGTGCGAGGATGCATAAAGCTCCACTAATGATGGAAATTATTTTCAACTTTGACCCTTTTGTTTTGGATGTGGCTTTTTTATGACTTTTCTGTTGCCTTAGTTGTTACGTTAGCTGCTTCTTTAGTTGTTTCTTGACTGCGGTTTATTATATTCTAGCTTACTGATGCACAGGCTGTAATGTGCCTATCAACAAACGTAGCTGTTAATAACACTAAGGAAGATTGATCTTATGTTGTACTGCAATACCAAGACCGTTATTCGTTTTTTCTCTCTCTTCAGTGTACTTGTTTTATTCAGTAGCAATCTTTATGCGCACAGTAACCATATTCATAGCAAAAAACCCAAAGATACTCTCAATACTCACAATACTCACAAAGACACTCGCGCTATTCATGTCAAACATGCAAGAGTGAACCCTATTTTCGCTGGCATGCCCGTCACGGCGGCTTACTTTACTTTACGTAACAAGAGCGACAAAGACATTACCTTAGTCGCAGTGAGCGGCAGCATTTCAGAACGTATCGAGATTCATGAGCACACAATGGAAAACGGCTTGATGAAGATGCAAGAAGTCGTCGATGGCGTAGTACTACCAGCAGGGAAAAAAATACGCTTTAAGCCCGGTGGTCATCACATTATGATTATGGACGTAAACCAAGATATAAAAGAAGGTGACATTGTAGAACTCACCTTAGAGTTTACTGATGGCAGCAAGCAAATGGTTAAAGCAAAGGCGATAAAACCATCGATGGATCACTCGCAGGATTCAGGTCATCACGGCGACCATCATAAAAAGCATCACGACAAACATAAAGAAATGGAAGATAAAGCGGAATAATGTAAAGCCCTTTCCCGCTACTTTAACATTGCCTAATAGATTCCGGATAAGCAAAAAGCGCTTTCCGGAATGACGTAGTGTTGTTTGAATTTCGTAGTAATATCTACAAGTGCTCTACATCTGCGCCAACAACCACTTCTAACGCTTTCAACATATTCTCTTTGTTGTAAGGCCCTTTAAATAATCCCACGTACTCGCCTTGCGGGTTGATTAAGGCCATAGAATCACTGTGGGTGATAAAATAGTGCCCTCTTTCGTCTGGCTCTTCATAAATAAAGACGACATTTAACTGCTGAGTAATTGCACGAATGCTCTCTACGTCGCTGGTTAATCCGTAAAATTTAGGATTCATGTAAGTGAGATACTGATTTAATACTTTCGGTTTATCGCGTTCAGGATCAAAGGTGATGTGTAATACATTTAAAGAGGCTGCACTTTTATCTGCATCCCATGTGGTTTTCACATCGTTAAGAAAGGATAAATTAATCGGGCAAATATCGGGGCAAAACATATAACCAAAATTCACTAAACGCCAACCCGCAAGATGCTCGGAGAATGGCTTGCTCTCCCCCTGCATATTATCCAATGTTACTGGAGCTAGTTTTCTAGGCGTCTCAAAGAGAAAAAAATCTAAGCTGGCTAAATCTTCGCGATTAACGGATTTAGCACTTTCTTTGTTTGCCAAATACAGCCTTGCGCCGATACTAGCGATAACTAATAAAACCAACACACTTATTATTATAATAAGTGGTTTATTTTTTTTAGTGGGTGGGTGTTGATTACTACTGTTAGCCGTCATTTTTATCTTCCTAATTCATCTATTATGATTGTTTTTTAGGGGTTGCTTAAGCAATCCAGAATGACACGTCTTGTTTTGACGTAATATTTTTTAACTGTAATGTCTTTTGACTACCATACTCAGCTCGTCATATCGGGCTTGCCCCCACTACTGTCCGAGATGATTTTAATTTCTTCATTTTCCCTAACGTTATCGTGTTACTTTCTTTACCTCAAAGAAAGTAACCAAAGAAGGAGGATCCTATTCGCAGGCCCACGGCTCCTCTGCGCGCTTCGTCAGAAAAGGCGCTGCGGAACTCGTCGCCAAAAAACGCTCCTCAAACAGTCCTCGCTTAACCCTTTTCTGACTCCAGTGCTCGACTGCTCTAAGGCGCTTGTCTGTGCTAGCCGAAATTAAGTCTCTTTTAACTAAACATTCACCTAATCTAGAGTCTATAAAGGTCACTGCAATTTCGCTTAATTTATCCCGGACAGTAGCGAGGCTTGACCCGGTATACAACCAGAGTCTGAAAACACTAGAATCTGAATAAGCAAAAAGCGCTTTCCAGAATGACGCCTTTTTGTAAAACACTTTCCGGGATGACGTAGTCTTTTTTGACTGATACCGTTAACTAAGCAGCTTAACTAATCAATTTAACTCGCTTTTTTTAACGGTCTTTTTAACGGTCCGCTGTGAAAACGAAATTCATCGCTTTCTGTTTCGATAATGCTTTTTTCTAATGATAAGAATACGTCTACACGATCACTGATATCTATACCGGCGGCTTTTTGCGCGAGTTTTAAGTAGTCTTGATAATGGCGTGCTTCTGACTTAAGTAGCGATAAGTAAAACTTCTGCAAGTCGTCCTCTAGGAATGGCGCGATTTTGGCGAAGCGCTCACAAGAACGGGCTTCGATCACCGCGCCTACAATGAGAATATCCACTAAGCGATGTGGCTCGCTGGTTCGGATGGGTTTACGTAACTGCCCTGCATAATGCGCGGCTTCGATGTGGGGATAGTCCACACCTCGCTTTTTCATTAAGGCCATCACTTGCTCAAAATGTCGTAGCTCTTCTCGAGCAAGGCGCGACATTTTATTGAGCAAATCGTGATTATCTACATAGCGGTACATTAGATTCATGGCGGTACTGGCGGCTTTTTTCTCGCAGTTCGCGTGATCAATCAACAACAGGTCTATATTGTTGAGAGCATCATCCACCCATGTTTGAGGAGTTTCGCAATAAAGAAAAGCTTGAATATGAGAAATATCGGTCATGAGAGGAGTAACACCTTAATTATTGCCTTAAATAAATGCGGGTATGTTAACTGAATTTCGCATTACTGTTGCTGAATTTTTACTGAATCGCTACTGAATTCTTCCTGAAGGTTTTATTGGGAATATGCCTCTAAGATCGCTCTAGCCGGTCTTGCTCTTTACGCATATCCGATAGCACCTCTTCTACGTAGCGAATATACCGATGCGCGGTTACACATACTGCGAGATTGCAAAAAGAAAAGATGGAAGATGTAAAGTGGTGGTGTTACAGTAATTAAACATTGTTTAACAACTGTAACAGGTGAGCTTATGTTGGGTGTCCGATTAGACAAGCAACTCGAAAACCGTTTAGCCGTACTAGCGGAAAAAACGCAACGTTCTAAGAGCTTTTTAGCGAAAGAAGCCTTAACCCTCTATATCGAGGAGGAAGAACGTAAACAGCGTGAAAATGAATTGACGGTAGCACGCTGGGAAGAATACCAAGAGACGGGCGAAGTCGTCAGTAATGATGTCATGATGGACTGGTTAGATTCTTGGGGTACTGAGCAGGAAAAACCATGCCCAGTAAAATAGTCTGGTTGCCTGCGGCTTCTAGGGATGTCGCTCGATTAAGGGACTTCTTAACGTCCAAAAATCCATTGGCGGCACAACGAGCCGCGAAGCGTATCATTGAAGGTGTGATGATATTGAAAGATCATTCGGGTGCTGGAACGCCAGTGGAAAACCTGATTGATTATCGTGATTTAACGCTATCCTTCGGCAGCGGCGACTACATTATCCGTTATCGTGAAGAGCCAGAACGTGTCACAATTATTAGGCTTCGCCACAGTAAGGAAAAAAGCTTTTAAAGCTGTTGATGGAAGACAATAAGCTTCTCCCTTCTCTTGTCACCTGTTTGGAAAAATTCACAGTCCCAGCCTAGCCATGTGCTAAACCTGAATAATCATTTCGCTGCAAAAAACATCTTTTAATAATAAACCCCTGAATAAATGCGGGGGATTTTAACTGAATTTCATCCTGCCGCCACTGAATTCTTCCTGAAGATTTTACTGGGAATACCGCCGCTCAGATCGCTCTAACCGATCTTGCTCTTTACGCATATCCGATAACACTTCTTCTACGTAACGAATATGCCGATGGGCGGCTTCGCGTGCGGTGGTGGGCTGTGCATTCATAATGGCATCATAAATGTCGCTATGCTGGCGCATTAAAATATCGCGTCTGGGTTCGCGGGCAACCATGTGGGATACGTTGACAAACACACTGCTACGCACCACTTCAAAGAGGCTTTGCATTAAATGAAGGTAGACAATATTGTGGCTGGATTCGGCGATAGACAAATGAAAGTCAGCATCAGCTTCTGATGATTGTTGCAGATCGTTTTGTTGATACGCTTTATCCATACGCTTAAAGGCTAGTGTTAACGCTTGCTTATCTAGCTCATTCGACCTGAGTGCCGCGTAGTAAGCGCAGTCACCTTCTATGGTGTGGCGAAATTCTAGCAAATCAAAACGTGATTCCGGTGAGCGATTAAAGAGTGCTAATAAAGGCTCTATGGTTTTTTGACGAAACGCTTTTGAGGCAAAGTGCCCGCCACCAGGTTTACTGGTGATTAAGCCTTGCGCATTTAAGCGTTGCAGCACTTCCCTCACCGATGAGCGAGAGATAGCAAATGTTTCGGCCAGCTGCCTTTCGGATGGCAAGCGCGCCCCCGTGCGTAAACTGCCTTCGGTAATCGTGCTTTCAAAGTGCTGGAATAACTTGTCTGAATTTTTCATTATATCTTCACGCATCAGCGCCTCGTGCTTCGAAAAAGCTGTCATTCTGGAAAGCG
Source organism: Candidatus Endobugula sp. (assembly GCA_047630005.1). Classification (GTDB taxonomy): domain Bacteria; phylum Pseudomonadota; class Gammaproteobacteria; order Pseudomonadales; family Cellvibrionaceae; genus Endobugula. Next base: position 9,254 of record JBLHVA010000005.1, read on the forward strand.
TCTTTTGCTTATCCGGAATCTATTCTATTGGTCTTGAATCTAATAAAGCATCAACGGTTGTGATCACTTGATTAGGATTGTCATGGTTAATCTCATCTTCTATTACCGCCACCTATTCAGAGCACTTATTCCAAGCATTCCTTTTAGACAATTACCTTGACGAGAAATTAAAATCACCAACTGGTCAGACCAAATAATAAAATACAATAAAATTCTATTTAAAGAAACGTTACCTAGTACAAAAATTAAGATAAATTTATTATTTATCAAAAACTTAAAAACAAAAACAAGAAATTTGACAGCTCTGCAAGCAGTGGTTTTAATAGCATTAACCATTTGCATTTTTGGTCTGACCAATAACAGAGAGAGCATAATAATGAATCGCCAGATTACCTGCAATGAAGATTTACGCCAGCTCGCTAAAAAACGCGTCCCTAAAGCCATTTTCGATTACGTTGATCGCGGCTCTTACGATGAATCAACCATCACTGCTAACCGGCAAAAACTAGCGGATATTCAGTTACGCCAGCGGGTGATGATGGATGTAGAACAGAGAGAACTCGCCACAACACTGGTAGGTGAAGCGGCTTCTATGCCCTTAGCCATAGCACCGACCGGCTTAACGGGCATTATGCATGGCAGCGGTGAGATTTTAGCTGCACAGGCTGCAGAAGAAGCTGGCATTCCTTTTACCTTAAGCACTATGTCGATTTGCTCTATTGAGCAAGTACGCGAAAAAACCACTAAGCCCTTTTGGTTTCAACTGTATGTGATGCGTGACCGTGGCTTTGTAAGGGAATTAATAGAACGCGCCAAATCCGCCGAATGCTCTGCTTTAATGCTCACTGCAGATTTACAAATACAGGGGCAGCGCCATCAAGATATTAAAAATGGCTTATCGGTTCCCCCACGCTTAACCGTTAAGAATGCGCTGGACATGGCTACGAAGCTACGCTGGATTGGCGGCATACTTACCAGCCCTAGCCGCAGCTTTGGTAATTTGAACACAGCTAAAACAGATGGCAACAGCATGAAAACCTTATCCCAGTGGATTGCCAGTCAATTTGATCCATCGCTAACGTGGGACGATGTGGAATGGATTAAGCAGCAATGGCCGGGCAAGCTGATTATTAAAGGCGTGCTAGATGCGGAAGATGCTCGCCATGCCGTGAATTCAGGCGCAGATGCGGTGGTGGTATCTAATCACGGTGGCCGCCAGCTGGACTATGCGCCTGCGGCAATTGAGATGCTACCGGCTATTGTTGATGCCGTGGGCGACGATACTCAAGTGTTATTCGATAGCGGGATTCGCAGTGGGCAAGACTTACTTAAGGCAATGGCCATGGGTGCGCAAGGTGGGTTAATCGGCAAAGCCTTTTTATATGGCTTAGGCGCGATGGGCAAACAAGGGGTAAGCACGGCAATTGAGCTGATACGTAAAGAACTAGATGTATCGATGGCACTGACCGGTAATTGCGATGTAAATCACTTAAGAAGTAATACCATTTTTATGCCATAGGTGACGGAATAACCCAACACGATCACACACTGCCCGTTACGAAAATAAGAAAAAGAGATGAAAGACAAATGAACACACCTATATTGCTTGAGTTGCTGACCGCTGTAGTTGGCAAAAACAACATTGCGCTAACTGACGCACAAACCGAATATTACCGCACGGGTTTTCGGTCTGGCTCAGGCAGCGCTCTTGCGGTTATTTTCCCCGAAACACTACTACAACAATGGCAAGTATTGCTGCACTGCACCGATGCCAAGGTGATTATGATTATGCAAGCAGCTAATACGGGGCTAACAGAAGGCTCTACCCCCAGTGGCGACGACTATGATCGTGATATTGTGATTATTAATACGACTCGTATGAATAAGCTCATCTTACTCAACCACGGCAAACAAGTACTCAGTTTTCCCGGTTCGACACTGCACCAACTCGAACAAGCCCTTAAGCCGCTTCAGCGTGCACCCCATTCGGTGATTGGCTCGTCTTGCCTTGGTGCATCTATTGTTGGGGGTATTGCTAATAACTCGGGCGGCGCATTAGTGAAGCGCGGGCCAGCTTATACTGAGCTATCGCTGTATGCCAAAATCACCACTGAAGGCAAGCTGGTATTAGTGAATGATTTAGACATTGAGCTAGGCAATACACCAGAAGACATACTCAGTAATCTAGAAAACGAAAAATTTGCGATCAACGAGGTGGGGCCTTCAAGTAAGCTGGCATCGGATCAGGAATATATCGAACGTTTGCGGGACACTTCCGCCAACACTCCTTCCCGCTACAATGCCGATCAACGTCGCTTATATGGTGCCAGTGGCTGTGCGGGTAAGGTGGCAGTATTCGCCGTACGTTTAGATACCTTTGCTTTATCGAAAAAAGAAAAAGTCTTTTACATCGGTACCAATGACCCTGCTCAACTGGCGGCATTACGAAAAGATATTTTGCAGAACTTTACTCATTTACCCGAAGTGGCAGAATATATGCACCGCGAGGCATTCGATATCGCCGAGCAATACGGTAAAGATGTCACCATTATGATTGACCGTTTAGGGACGAAACATTTACCTAAACTGTTCGCCATAAAAGGAAGAATAAGCTCTACTCTTAATAAACTACCGATCATACCTAAGAACTTACCCGATAGGTTTTTACAGTGGGCAAGCCGCTGTCATCCCAACCCGCTACCTGAGCGTTTACGTCAATTCAGAGATCGCTATGAACATCACCTTATTTTAAAAGTGAGCGATGATGGTATCGAAGAGGCATTGCAGTACTTCTATTATTCGCCCATCTTTGGCGATAAAAATGGCGGCAAAGATGACAGTAAAGGTAATGAAAAAAATAGCACCAACGATTACTTTATTTGCAGCCAAGAAGAAGCCAAAAAAGCCTTGCTACATCGTTTTGCGGCAGCCGGTGCAGCAGTAAGATATCAGATTGTGCACGATGAGGAAGTGGAAGACATTCTGGCTTTGGACATAGCGCTCCCCCGAAACTGCCAGAACTGGATGGAGGTATTACCCGACGATATCCAGTCACAATTGTTAAGCAAACTGTATTACGGCCATTTTCTTTGCCATGTATTTCATCAGGATTACATCGTCAAGAAAGGTGTGGATACGGCTTTACTCAAGCAGCGCATATTAGCAGAACTAAATAAAAAACAGGCTAAGTACCCTGCCGAACATAATGTGGGCCATTTGTATCAAGCCGAAGATAGCTTAAGAGCGTTTTATAAAGCGCTTGACCCCACTAATAGCTTTAATCCCGGGGTTGGCAAGCTACCTAAACAACGGACTTGCTGTTAGAGACTACTGTAAGGCTAGCGACTAATATAACGTTCGTAATGGGCAGAAGATAAGGTAAAAAAGTCTTGATCGAGAAACTGTTTTATTTCTTCTAAGGAGAAGCGCTGCCATTCGGGCTTTAGGCGAAAACCATAGGCTTCGGTGTGTTGAATTTGTGCTGAACCCGCTCGTAATAATTCGTACACCCAGCGTGACGGAGACAGGTCAGTATCGACTTTGACCTGCTGATAGCGTAGCTGCGTGAGAAGTTGCTCTTCGTCAATGATATCTATTTTGTGGGTGACGATGGTCGTTAAAAACGTATCTAACCGGTTAACCACTAACTGCTGCTGGGATTCGTCGTAGCCGTTCCAGTTGATCACTTCATGGGCGAAGCGCTTGCAACCACGACACACGGTGTCGCCAATGCCCGTAGAACAGACGCCAATACAAGGGGTTTTTACGCGTTTAGTCATTGCTTCTTTCTTAATCTCTTGGTTTTTTTGTATTACAAAAATCGTTAAAAAACATTAACAAGCAGCAGTAAACGATTGAAATACAAATAATTTATAAAAATAAAATATTATTCTGAAAAGCATTTTTCAATAATCCAGAGCCCACCACCCAGATAACACATAGATATCGGCTCAAGCCCAGCATGACAGGTATATGCAGAGGTATATCTTTCTACGACTCTTCAGAAGTATCGTTTTTTGCCAACTCTACCAATGTTCTACGTATCCATTGATGCGCACTGCTATGGTGCAACAAAGGGCTCCACACCATATTGATCTCAATAGGTTTGATGGTAAACGGAGGCTCTACAATCACTAAGTCACTGTAGGAACTATACGAACGCGCTGCTCGTGTTGGCAGGGTCGCGATCAAATCGGTTCGATTCACTAACAAAGGAACAATTTGGTAGTGACGAGTAAATACGCGAATTTTGCGTTCGCAGTTCAGTTCGGTCAGTGCGTCATCTATCCAGCCACGCTTGTGGCTATTCTCTTGTGACATGCCGGTTCCCACACCGATACCCGTTTTACTCACCCAAATATGATCGGATTCTAAGTATTTCTCTAAGGTATTATTTTCTAATATTGCGTGCTGAGCATTGACCACACAAGAGAAACTATCTTTCCAAACAGAGCGTTTATAAAACGATTGGGGGATATCATCAAAGCGGTTGATGGCTAGATCTACTTTGCCCTTTTCGAGATCTTGGAAGCTGGCATCACTCAGCGTTAATACATCTAAGGTCACGTGGGGAGCATGTTCTTGTAAATGCTGGACGAGTGAGGCAATTAATGTGCCTTCTACATAGTCACTGACTTGAATGCGGAACACGCGTTCGCTGGTTTTTGGGTCGAATTGGTCTGTGGGAGATAAAGCCGCTTCGGCAAAGCTCAGGGACTGGCGAATTAAGGGTTCTAATTCTAATGCGCGCTCGGTAGGCTCCATCCCTCTGGTGGTACGCACTAGCAAAGGGTCATCAAGCAAGCCTCGTAATCGCTTTAAACTGTTACTCATCGCTGGCTGGCTAATATTCAATTGTTCTGCTGCTCGCGACACATTACGCTCTCGCATAAGGGCATCAAAACACACCAATAAATTCAGATCAAAGCTTTCAATATTCATCAGTACACCTAAATAACAGAGCCACACTATAACCTATGCACTATAACCTGTGTGCTATAACCTACGCGATTGAAAAATTAAAAGTTTATCACCCTCTACTATAATGGTTATTAGCCGGAATGATGAACTCAAGGGGGTGTTTACTGTAGAATGAGCCCATTGAATAGGTAAAAATTGGCTATTTTAAATAGCCTCATCTATATTGCCTTAATAAGCCAAATTGCAAGCCAACTCATTCGCCTGTAACTATAATGATAAACATAGTGATAACCAGAGGACATTTATTGTGCTAGAAGCCTACCGTAAACACGTTGACGAGCGTGCTGCTTTATCTATTCCACCTAAACCTCTAGACCCAGAACAAACAGCAAGCTTAGTGGAGTTACTGAAAAACCCACCTGCGGGCGAAGAAGAGACGCTACTAGAGCTTATTACCAACCGTATTCCACCGGGTGTAGATGAGTCAGCTTATGTTAAAGCTGGCTTTTTGTCTGCTGTCGCCAAGAGCGAAGATAGCTCGCCATTAATCACTAAAGAAGATGCCGTGGTGTTATTAGGTAATATGCATGGTGGCTACAATATCACCACATTGATTGAGCTGCTTGACGATAGCGATTTAGCTGAACTTGCGGCAACAGAACTAAAGCATACCCTATTAATGTTTGATGCCTTTCACGATGTGGAAGACATGGCTAAAGCTGGCAATACACACGCAAAAGCGGTGATTGAGTCGTGGGCAAATGCAGAATGGTTTACTAATCGCGAAAGTGTTGCTGAAAGTATTAAAGTAGGTGTATTTAAAGTCACCGGTGAAACCAATACCGATGACTTGTCCCCTGCACCGGATGCATGGTCACGTCCAGATATTCCTCTACACTCACGTGCAATGTATAAAATGACCCGTGACGGCCTAGAGCCAGAAGAACACGGGGCAATTGGCCCAATGGCTAAAGTCAAAGAAATTCAAGATATGGGTATTCCCGTTGCCTTTGTTGGTGATGTAGTGGGAACAGGCTCATCACGTAAATCTGCTACTAACTCGGTATTGTGGTTTTTTGGTGATGATATGCCCGGTGTACCCAATAAGCGTGGTGGCGGCATTTGTATTGGCAGTGCGGTAGCCCCTATTTTTTACAACACCATGGAAGATGCAGGCGCATTAGTCTTTGAAGCCCCTGTCGACAATTTAAACATGGGCGACATTATCGAAATTCGCCCATACGATGGCAAAATTTTAAGTGAGTCTGGTGACGTACTCAGCGAATTCGCTTTGAAGTCAGATGTATTACTGGATGAAGTACAAGCTGGCGGTCGTATTAATCTGATTATTGGCCGTGGCTTAACCACTAAGGCGCGTGATTCACTTGGCTTACCTGCAAGCGAGCTATTCCGTTTACCAGAAGTACCCGCAAGCAGTGATAAAGGCTTTACTCTTGCACAGAAAATGGTGGGCAAAGCCTGCGGGCTAGCCGATGGCGAAGGTATTCGTGCAGGGACTTACTGTGAGCCTAAAATGACGACTGTGGGTTCGCAAGATACCACCGGCCCAATGACTCGCGATGAGTTGAAAGATTTAGCGTGCCTAGGTTTCTCTGCCGACTTAACTATGCAGTCGTTCTGCCACACAGCCGCTTATCCTAAGCCGGTTGATATTGATACTCAACACAACCTCCCGGATTTCATTATGAATCGTGGTGGTGTTTCGCTACGTCCTGGTGACGGCATTATTCACTCGTGGTTAAACCGCATGCTATTACCCGATACAGTGGGTACCGGTGGTGATTCGCATACTCGCTTCCCGATGGGTATCTCGTTCCCTGCTGGTTCTGGTCTGGTCGCATTTGCTGCGGCAACGGGTGTAATGCCATTAGATATGCCTGAATCGGTGCTAGTGCGCTTTAAAGGTGAAATGAAGCCGGGTATCACATTACGTGACCTTGTACATGCCATTCCCTTGTACGCGATTAAAGAAGGCCTGTTAACGGTTGAGAAAAAAGGCAAGAAGAACATTTTCTCTGGTCGCATTCTCGAAATCGAAGGATTAAACAAACTCACTATCGAACAAGCATTTGAGCTTTCTGATGCCTCTGCTGAACGCTCTGCAGCAGGTTGTACCATTAAGCTTGCTGAAGATTCTGTAGCAGAATACTTACGCTCTAACATCACCCTACTACGCTGGATGATTTCAGAAGGTTATGGCGACGTGAGAACGATTGAGCGCCGTGTTCGCAATATGGAAGCATGGTTAGCGAACCCAAGCTTAATGAAAGCCGATGCCGATGCTGTATATAAAGCCGTTATCGAAATTGACCTGAATGACATTAATGAGCCTATCGTGTGCTGTCCTAACGACCCTGATGATGCGAAATTTTTATCAGAAGTCGCTGGCGACAAAGTAGACGAAGTCTTTATTGGTTCATGTATGACGAATATCGGACACTTCCGTGCCACCGGTAAGCTGTTAGAGCAAAACACTAAACCATTAAAAACCCGCTTCTGGTTATGCCCACCCACTAAAATGGATGAGCATACCTTAATGGAAGAAGGCTATTACAATATTTATGGCCGCAGCGGTGTGCGTACCGAGATGCCCGGCTGCTCATTATGTATGGGCAACCAAGCGCGTGTAGGTGCCGGTACAACCGTGTTATCAACGTCAACGCGTAACTTCCCTAACCGTTTAGGTGATGGCGCAAACGTGTACTTAACTTCTGCTGAACTCGCTGCTGTTGGTGGTATTTTAGGATATTTACCCTCGGTTGAAGAGTATATGGAATACGCCAATAAGATTGATTCAATGTCGGACGAAATTTTCCGTTATATGAACTTCGATCAAATTGCGTCTTTCCAGTCAGGCGCAGAAAAAGGTAAGCAAATTGCTGCGGTACAGATTGAAGATGTAAAAATGTCGTAATTGGTTATTTACTAAATACCCAATATAAAAAACCGCACTATCCTCAATAAGAAAGTGCGGTTTTTTTATGGCTGTTGAATTAACAATAATAACAAATACTAACTGTCCATTGACGAATTCTTATGCGCTGCTCTATTCATACTCTCTGTTTTCTGTTTAGATCCCAAACTAGAACCAAACCAAAAACCCAGAATCTGTGGTATCGCTGCGGTTAACACACCAAGAATAGTCGTAAAAACAGGATTGTTAATCATTGACGTCTCATCAATACCTGAATTCATTAGAAAATATAAAACCCCAAAGTAACCTA
>JBLHVA010000006.1:0-16954 GCA_047630005.1 Candidatus Endobugula sp.
AGATGCCTTATACGGTAACCCTAGCCTTAACCCAGAAGATGAGGCTGCCAAGTACCTCAATGCGGAACATAAGATCATCATCGCAAAAGATGCCTTAGACGGTGCAAAATATATTTTGATGGAGCGTTTTAGCGAAGATGCGAAACTATTGGGTAAATTACGTAGCTTTTTATCTGACCAAGGCCAAATCACTGCCGCCGTATTAAAAGGCAAAGAAGCTGAAGGACAAAAATTTAGTGATTACTTTGAACACCAAGAACCCTTAAAGACCTTACCGCCTCACCGCGCTCTGGCGCTTTTTCGTGGTCGCAATGAAGGCTTTCTCTCATTAAACCTCAATGTTGAAACAACAGACTTAGCAGACAAGCACCCTAGCGAAGTAATGATTGCCAAGCACTGGGACATTACTGACGAGCAACGACCGGCTGACAAGTGGCTAAGCGAAGTGGTGCGTTGGACATGGCGCATAAAACTCCTTACCCACATAGAAACCGATCTGTTTTCACAAGCCAGAGAGCTAGCAGAAGCCGATGCTATTAATGTGTTTGCCAACAATCTGAATGATTTGTTACTTGCCGCACCTGCAGGGCAAAAAGGCACTATCGGCTTAGATCCCGGCTTACGTACCGGGGTAAAAGTAGCCGTAGTAGATGAAACGGGTAAAGTCTTGGATCATGGCGCCATTTTCCCCAATCAACCACAAAAGCGCTTACAAGAAGCCGAAGCCGTATTGGTGAATTTTTGCCAAAAATACAATGTTGAGCTGATTGCCATCGGCAACGGTACCGCCTCTAGAGAAACGGAAAGCTTCGCCAACGATGTACTAAAGCGCCACCCTGAACTCCGTGCCAAGACGGTCATGGTAAACGAAGCAGGCGCTTCAATTTATTCTGCTAGTGAATTTGCTGCAAAAGAATTTCCTGATTTGGATGTCACCATCCGTGGTGCTATTTCTATTGCTCGCCGCTTACAAGACCCACTCGCCGAACTCGTAAAAATTGAACCTAAATCCATTGGTGTAGGCCAATACCAGCATGATGTATCACAAGCAAAGTTAGCAAAAGCACTGAATGCTACTGTGGAGGATTGTGTTAACGCCGTCGGCGTAGAGGTCAATACTGCTTCCGCTCCGCTACTTGCACGTGTCTCTGGATTAAACCAAACCATCGCCAATAACATTGTCGCATTCCGTGACCAGCACGGCCGTTTTAGCCGCAGAGAGCAACTGAAAGATGTTCCTCGTCTAGGCGATAAAACCTATGAGCAAGCAATCGGCTTTTTACGTATCGCCAATGGCGAAAACCCACTAGACGCTTCTGCAGTTCACCCAGAATCTTACGTCGTGGTTGAAGCTATGTGCCAACAACTAGAAACCCCAGTCAACGGCCTATTAAGTGATACAAGCAAGTTACGCTCGTTAAAGCCTAAAGACTTCACCAACGAACGTTTTGGCTTACCTACGGTAGAAGATATTTTCGCGGAATTAGAAAAGCCAGGGCGCGATCCCCGACCGGAGTTCAAGACCGCTACCTTTAAAGAGGGCGTAGAAACACTGAAAGACCTTGTGCCAGCCATGATACTTGAGGGCGTCATTACCAATGTAACCAACTTTGGGGCCTTTGTTGATATCGGTGTTCACCAAGACGGCCTTGTTCACATCTCTGCGCTATCCAACACATTTGTTAAAGACCCTCGCACCGTGGTCAAGGCAGGTGATATTGTGAAAGTCAAAGTCATGGAGGTCGATATACCACGAAAACGTATCGCCTTAAGCATGAGGTTAGAAGACGAAGTTAATACTCACACAGAGTCTGATGGGAGCACATCAAAACCTAGCCGAGCACCTCGCAGCCAACGTCAGCATAGCGCTCCTGCACAGGCCAAACCGGCTTTGGGCTCGATGGGCGACCTACTAAAGGCAGCAATGGGAAAGCCTAAAACCTAACCAACTTGCATATTATTGGTGCTAGTCGACCAATACAACATTTCTGATTGATTTTTTAGGCAAGAGTGAAGTTCCTATACTACTATTGAAGGAGACCTTAACAAATTTAATAATCCAATAGCCGTAAACGAATGAGCCAACAAATAATACTTAGCGAAGACCATCGCGACTGCTTACAAGAAATAAGTAACGTTGCTATGGGTCAAGCAGGCGATCACCTTGCCCGCCTGCTTGACGCCTTCGTCATCTTATCTATACCTCATGTGGCCATCCTCTCTCCCTCAGAGATTGCTATGGCAGTGCAGACTGTAGACGATAAAAATGTATCGGGCGTTTGCCAAGGCTTTATTGGAGGCGGCATTTCTGGCGAATCGATGCTGCTGTTTAACGACACGAGCTTTGCTGATTTAGCTAAGTTAATGGGTTATGAAGACGAAATCTCTGGCGTTGCCGAAAAAGAAGTATTAATAGATGCCACTAATATCTTAGTCGGTGCACTACTACGCGGCATCGCAGAACAAATGGATATCGAGTTTAGTTTTGGCCCACCCGCTATCCTAGGCCAGCATCAAGAATTAGATAAACTGCTGATTTCAAAAAATGTACGCTGGAACCAAGCACTTGTCATTGAAGTCGGCTACCAAATTGAGAACTACGATGTACAGTGTGATTTATTGGTCGTAATTACCGAACGCTCACTACATTACCTACTTAATAAACTAAATTATCTATTGGACTAAATGGCCGCTATGTCTGAATCCGAACCAATACTCAATGACTTCCGCTGGATTATGGATGTTGTTCAAAATGTCGATGTTGGTCTTGTCTTATTAGATAAAGACTACAAAGTGCATCTATGGAACAGCTTTATGCAGAACCATAGTGCCACTGCCGCTGAAGAAGTAATTGGGCACTCACTATTTGATCTATTTCCAGAAATTGATGAAAAGTGGTTTCGTCGTAAAGTCCAATCGGTTTATGTACTCAAAAATTCCGCATTTACTACGTGGGAGCAGCGTCCTTATTTATTCCGTTTTGATAACTACCGCCCCATTACCGGTAAAGCTGAATTTATGTACCAGAATAGTACCTTCATTCCTATTCAAGGCTTAGATGGTAGTACCGATAGTATTTGCCTCATTATTTATGATGTCACCGAACAAGCCGTCAATAATATTGAGCTTGAGAAAGCCAATGAGACCTTGGAACACATTAGTAAAACCGACGGATTAACCAACTTACTTAATCGAAAAACTTGGGAAAACTTACTCGAAAAAGAATACGAGCGTGAAAGTCGTTATCACGAAAACTGCTCGCTGATTATGTTTGACATTGATCACTTCAAAAAAGTAAACGACAACTATGGTCACCCTGCCGGTGATGAAGTGATCCGACAAACCGCTGACATTATCAGGCACTCTATTCGCAAAACCGATATCGCTGGGCGTTACGGCGGCGAAGAGTATGTCATCCTATTACCTCACACGTCTATTGATTCTGCTTATGTATTAGCGGAAAGAATTCGCAAAAAAATAGCCGCGAAACCCGCTTGCTATGAAGATCAGGTGATAAATTACACGGTCAGTTTAGGTGTGGCAGCATTTGACCCATCGTTAAAATCGCCCACTAACTGGATTGATTTTGCCGATCAGGCCTTATATCAATCTAAAGAATCGGGCCGAAATGCGACACATGTTTATCAATACCCTGAAAAACCGACTGACGCAAGCTAAGGCAGCCAAGCAATATGAATATGACGTAAGATATACCGCAAGCGGTGAAACAGAACAAACCTATTTCTGATACAATTTTGCCTACATAACTATAAGGCAAACCATGTTATACCTACCCACGCACATCCGTCTTTTTGTCACTATAATATTTAACCATAGCGATTGGCAACGGGTCTCGATACTACTCAGCTTATCTCTCGTCATAGCCTCCTGTACCAATACTGCTACGCCAGCAGATACGAAAAAAATATCTGATATATTTCATCAAGAATCAACAGTCTTATTTGCTAATAAAAAAGCTTCTGTTAGCTTACGTGCGAGTTTTATTCAAAAAACCAGTGGACCCAACGATACAACAACAAGTGGCACCACCACACAGTCATTATTGAATGGTTACAAGCTTCAATTTCGCGCCATTTTAAAAGGCAACAACACCATTGAGAAAGTATCGATCATTGCGGGGGGGAAAAAAATAGTACTGTCCGATAAACCCTTATTTATACTACCAGGTAGAGGATTAACCATTAATACCAATAAAGAAGATGCATTGTTTATTATGAATCAAAATGATGCGACGCTACGCTTTAAGTTCAATCAAGAATCGCATTTAATGAGTATTCGTAACCATACGTTAAGTGAATTCATTGTTCTAATATAAATAGCTTTAATCGCTACTGTCCCGTTAACTTCGGCTCGATAAGCTATAGGCTACATCAATCCTAAACAAGCGGTCTAATGGTAAGTAAACGACATGAAAATCAAGAAGAAACCCCGTCATGCCTCAAAGCGTTTTTTGCTTATCCGGACAAGAAGGTTGGAATCGCATGAGCGGGCTTGGAGTGTGAAAGCCAGCGAAGGCTTTCATAATCCATTGATTTCAATAGCTTACTGGATACCGGTTCAAGCCCGGCATGACGACATTACGTTAACGGGACAGTAGTGAGCTTTAATATAAACAGTTCTTATAGAAATGGCTCGGATATAAGCCACTCTTATATAACTAACGTCCTTGGTAATCAAAGTAATAACGTTTGCCTGAAGCCCTCGAAGAGACCAAGGTCAAGCTTTCCGCTAAAGAAACCGGCAACTTGCCATAAGGCTCAATAAAGCCTGTAACCGCCCATTCTTTCTGGGCTGAGAAGACTGCCGTTAATTCCATTTGTAATGGGCCTTCAATATCGGTTGTATTCACTTCAATTGTCGATTGCTGCGTACTGTCGAAAGTCGACAATATGTCTCCCAATACAAACCAACCTTCTCCGTTATGCCACTGGGCATGCCTCCAAATAGCTTCACCATAAACATCTAACAAGCGATTATTTCCTATGGTAGCAGTAGCTATATTCACTCGCCATTGACCAGCAACTTCAAGTCCACTGATTTCCGCAAGTGTTTGGGCATCAAGGTCTATAACCGTATCAACCACCTGTACACGACGCTCAAGTAATAAATAACACAACCGAACCTGAGCCTTGATCAAGGCTTTCGATGCACTATTAGCGCCCTGCATACACCAACGTAAAGACGGTAAGGTAAGCCAATCAAATTGCCAGCGCAGCCTACCTACATCAACGCGATAACCACGATAATCAATCGCAAGATCATTCATCTCGCCCTGCCACCAATATCCGGTAATACTAGAAACACTCACCCGTTTATTGCTCGCCAATCGATCACCTAGCAATGTGCTTGCAGGAAGTAACAGAATACCCGCCACACACAACATTACGGCCAAAACGAATATTGCTCTTAACTGCTTGATTTTCATATTATCAACTTTTGTTATCCTGTCATAGTAAGGCCAAACAGTAATTTATCTCATTTTTCTAGGCGGTTGTCCACCCAATATTCTTCTATCTGAACAAAGTCATTCGGTCAGATTGTTGGTATGTTGTCTAGAAAAAGCAGCTGGGAACGCCTTGGTGCCGCTTGACGGCAAAAAAGATGCGTGTGAACCTTAGGCGCTCCGAAGTGAGCTATTGGTGTGCATAGTGAGTTTTAAATCAATAGCTTGCGTGAAACCTCATGATCCAACTACTTTTCTAGGATTAAATGCCTACGTACCGCGACCTATAAATAAAAAAGATGAGCTATGCTAAACCATCGCTAAAGCCACATTTAATATAGCGAAAGATTAGTTCAAATAAACAGTCTTTTCTTGGCAAAGATGAACATTCACATCTACACTTTATGTAACGAGCATCTAATCAGGTCATCGCGTTCTAAATGGCTACGATAGTACTCTCTAGATTCAACCACCCTCTATTTAGGCGATTTATGAAGTTCGCTAGCATATTGGCATGCTGTATGTTTTTATTACAGTCATGCGCTTCACAACCATCACCACAAACGCTTTATTCAAGGCTAGGGGGTTTAGGCACCATAGCGAATATTGCTAATTCCTTTATTCATGAATTAAGCAAAAATGATGATTTATATCCGTTTTTTGAAGATAGTAGTATTGAGCGTTTTCGGGGAAGTTTTATTAAGCATGTATGTATAGTGAGCGACGGCCCTTGCGGGCAAGCTGCAGATCCGATGCTATATATTCATACGGAATCCGAAATAGCAGACATAATTTTTAACGATAAAGTAGATGCACTCATTCACGCAATGAGTACCGTTGGCGTTTCACATATATTGCAAAAAAAATTACTCAAGCAATTAGAGCCCATACAAACCGATACGGTGTATGTCTCCCGCTAGACTTCAGCAACCTTAGCATCAACTTTTTTTAACCCGAATATTCACTAGCAATAAATTCGTCTCTTTTGATGGCGATACAGACATTTCCTCAATCACGACATTATGCTTATATTCAAGATCGTAGAGCCATTGCACTAGCGACTCGTAAGGCACATCACTTAAACGCAAACGTGTATCGTTGTTTTTTCCGGGCTGAAAACCGCGCATGGTCAAACCATTTTTTTGTAAGCTGTTATCAACTAGTCTAGCCAATCCTTCCGATACCGAACCAGACTCAGAAGATCGAGCTTGTATTCGTTCCACTAATGGAACAACACGAGAATACTTATTTTTTTCAATCGTCAATAATCGTTGTTGCTTCTCTTTATACGCCTCTACCGGCTCTACCATTAAGAAATATACCGCGCACAAAAGCATTAAAACACCTACTATTGTCAGCACTCGCCTTTCTGACTCGGGCCTTTCTTGCCAATCTTCTTTTATACGATTTAACTGTGTATTAACTTCGCTCATTAAAACTGCCCCATACTAATACGCAACCTTGCCTGAAACTTATTATCGACTGCATTTGAATTTAACAATTCGGCAGTCAATCCTTTTTCTTCGATATCGGTACGCAACTTCTCCACCATGTTAAATGAGCTTGCCTGAACACTTAATCGCAATATCTTTTCTTTGTGGCTGTAGTTAATCGTTAATAAATCAATATCTAATTTTTGGATAACCGGAGCGACATGAGATAACAAACGGACCACTTCACTTGGCTGTCCATCACCACCCGTTAGTTTTTCAAGCATCTCTCTTAGCTTTCTCACTGGGTCTCTGACAACACCCTCTGGAACCACTTGCCGGTAAGACGCTTCTGTTGCTTTCATTGTGACTGACGTTTTTTGTTGTATTATATAAATCTCAAAAAAGTTCACCGACAAAAACAACAATATAGAAAACAGACTTAACCCACCTATCAACTTCCAGCTAGTCGCTTGTGTTGAATCATTTTTTTTCGGTGCGTAGATGCCAGTACAAAAATCAATTGCATTGATGTTACTCAAAGACAGGGGCGGCTCTACATCATAGAACTCGCTATTCACTCCTGGATTAATGGTATGAACCACTCGCGTTGCTTTTTCTATAGTATATGTAGCTGAGTCACCACTGGGCACGTAAATTTTATATTGCTGAGCTAGGTCGCCCGTCTGATCATTTTCATCAACACTGCCTATCTTCGTATCTTGCTCCGCTAGAGCCACCGGGTCAGCAGACAACATGTTTTGTAAAAAAATATCA
This sequence comes from Candidatus Endobugula sp., assembly GCA_047630005.1. Classification (GTDB taxonomy): domain Bacteria; phylum Pseudomonadota; class Gammaproteobacteria; order Pseudomonadales; family Cellvibrionaceae; genus Endobugula. The sequence continues at coordinate 7,672 of JBLHVA010000006.1, forward strand.
GTGAGTGAATCCGCTATAGCAAAGCCAGCACCGCCTTCGTTATGCGCTAACAAACGCTTCTGTGCAAACCACAAGATGGACTCGTTAGGTTCACGTTGCAAACATTGAAAATCAATAAGTGCGCGTTCTATTGGCTTACCTATTTGTTGGAAAAACTCCAAAGCGTTTTCAAACCATGCACGTTCGATATAGGCAATAGTTGCCTGCCCTTTATTCTTTTCACCTATCGAAAAATGTAAATTTTCAACATCATCTATCACACTATCTTCTATTTCATAAGGCAGCATTTTTGCAAAATGACGTTTTTCTTTTTCGTGGTAAGGCACTTGACGAACCACCAGCTTTTCACCTGACACCACTAACACTGGCGTACTATCAACCGCTGTCAACCAGCCTTGCAACTCCTCGCTACTACCATAAATCGCACTCTTGATATCAACAATATCGTCCGTTAATAACCAGCGATATTGTGCATTAGAAAACGGGTTAACATTTTCCACTTGAGCACCACTATCGTTAATTGCGCTCACTGCCTCAGGTGTTAAAAAAGACAAGCATTCTATGTAAGCATACTTTTTCAAATGTAAATCCTTCGTCACTTAAATTCTGGTTATATATTTTTCTAAATTTTATTTTTTAATAATCATCTTATAATTGTTGTCGTGTTCGACGCAAAACTTTTGTTTTCACACCTTCTGGTGTCAACTCTCTTTTTAATAAACTTATTTGTTGGCGTTGATAGTCATTAATAATAACTTCAGTTTCTAAAATAAAAAACTCGCTGCCGGTTCGCAGGCCTTCTGCATCCGGCCAAAAATCTGGATCGTTATCAAATGCACGGCTTATCACATCGCTTTCTAAAAAGTCATTGACAGACTCAAATGCTTGCCGTGTATCCGCGGTATTCTCTACCTCGTCTAAAGCTCCCGCTGCTTGCAGCAACGGCCTTTCGGACATAAGTAACTCAACATCACTTTCACTTAATGGCGTTTCTATATTTTGTTGATTTAAACTACGCATCACCGGCACTAAGGCGGTATTAATATTAAAACCAACATCGCTAGGCAATGCGATTAATAACGGCTCTACATAATTGTATATCTCGTTAGTCACACCTTTAATTTGACGTAACTCGGTAACACTAACAAACAACTGATTTGCCGTGCGCAATGGAACGTCTAATGAAGAATAATAATTATCTTCTGCACCACCTTGACCAGTAATACTGTTGTCACTATCAATCCAATCAATCACCGCTTCGGTAATGGATTGTGCTAATACGGTATCAACAAGGTCATCGGGCTGCGTTTGCAATAAACGCATAAAACGTTGCTGTCCTGTGGTAAGACGCTCGTTAAATGTGCCTTGTGGGTTATAAGGCGTTGGACGACCTTGCAACTGGTTAATATTAAAACGACTAAGTGCGTCGGTCAGCTGTGCTTTTATTGTTGCGTCATCCACGGGCACCACCATTTCTGTCACCCACTCTTCTTGTAGATGATCATAACTCCCCTGTTGACCACCTTTTACATAACGTCCGTTGCTATTATCATTATCAGCATCTTGCTCTAATACCCAGCTTGCAAATTCTTCCACGCTATAAACATAATGTTGTAACTGTGTGCCAATAATATTATGGCCTGCACGCGCAACCGACAACTGAAAGTCACCCGTAAAACGTGCTGCAATAGCGACAATGACACTGGTAATAAAAACGGCTATTAACAGTACCGAGCCTCGTTGCCGTTTATATAACATTGCCTTTGGATATTTTTTCATATTGTTATTGATACTAGCTATCCTCTCCTATGGAGAAACCGTTTGAACCAGAGGAAATAATCGCACCACGGTTCCAACACCGACAATATCTAACGTCACTTCAATGGCTACTGGCAATAGATTGTTTTTGTCTTCCGATTCAGGCCAACCAGTAATCCACGCTTCGTCTTCTGCCGTTTGGCTTTCGCTGGATAAATACCGAAAACGAATGCTATTAATGCGCTCTATTAACAAACGACTTTTCACCACTGGGTCATTCACCGCATCAACGGGTCGCCAATAATCACGCCATACACTCACCGTCGGTTCTGCATCATTATCGGCAAGACTTTCATCCGTTTCGTCAGCGGTAATACGGTAACCAATTGCCTGTAAATTACTTCTAGGGATATCTAAAAAATTATTCTCGCCACTGCGTACAAAGCGTAATAAATAACTATCATCACCCACCGCAAGCCCACTTCCTTGAGACAAACGATCACCTAACAAACCCAACATCACTGGCTGGGTATTACCAAAAGTGTCTCGCCAAGGTCGAGGCACCGCATGCTGTATGTCATCAGCAAAAAACTGCCACACGCGCTGAATACTATTCATTTGCTGAGTGAGCTTACTCACTCTGGATTCTATTTTAATTGCCCCGTCCAATGCTTGATAAGACAATAAAGCAATCACCGCACCAATAGCCAGCGCCACCAACATTTCAATTAACGTAAAGCCATCACCGTGTGATTGCTTTGCTTTTATTGCGATAGGCTTTTTATAATCTCGAAACATTAATGTATATAACCATCTAGGGTAACGATAGGTTCATCGCGCTCAAAACCCACGGTTGTACGATATCGTAATAGTGCACCGACAGTCGTTTTTTCTGGCTCTGTCACTACCAACCATTCTGTGCCCGCCATTTCAATACGTTCTTCTACCGTACTGCGCAATGTAGATTGACTTAACTGTCGTTCCAATCGCAAACGTACCATTTGATTATCCGCAATCCATGTCGCAATCGCTTTATCCCGTAAGGACCCAGCGTTATCTGCTTGCTTCATCATTAACAACATTAATGCTGGGATAGTGAGGCCTACAATAGCGGTTGCAATCAGTACTTCAAGCAACGTAAAACCGCGCTCTGCAGATAAAGATAATTGTCGATCAAACGTCATTGTCGATCCTCAAGAATAGAGTTACTTAACTGGCCTCGCTCATCAATAAAAACACGAAAAACTGCATCACTTTCGTTTTTGTCCAGAAAGGCAAAGGTCAATGAAAACTCGGATATATCGCCATTGGGGTAAAAAATAATGCTCGGCGGCGTTTGAATCTCTTCGCTTTCGTCATTTAGCGATAATTCGGTCAACGCTTCCAGTAACATATCATCGATAGTGGCATCGATAAACAATTCATCAGTCAAACTAACGGTTGATAATGCGTCGTTATCTAACGCTTTCCAGGTATTATTATTCGCTCCATTTTGACCACTGCTCAAATAACGATGCCAGCTATAGGCGGCTGCAACATCACCTTCCACATCAATACGTAAACCAATAAGTTGTTGCTGTATTAATGCTTCATCTAAAGCAAATTGCATTTGCGCAAAGAGAGTTTTACCTACACTTTCTATTCGTTTTTCCGGCGATGATGTTGAGCTAGCAGTAATGGCCACAGCCGAACTAACGGCCGCTAAAATCAACAAAACGACTAATAGTTCAAGTAACGTAAAACCTGTTGTTCGCCGCACACTATTTACTCATATAATTTATTTGTTAGCTTCAAAACGTTCCCAGCTGTAAATGTCTTTATCTTGGTCGATCCCACCCGCTACGCCATCAGCGCCATAAGTGTAAATATCATAATCGCCCTTTTCACCAGGCACATTATATAAATAAGGATTTCCCCATGGGTCAATCGGTAGCGCATCTAAATAACCGCCACTTTGCCATTGGCGAGGTACAGGGTCAGTAGAGGGCTTTTCAGATAATGCCTGCAAACCCTGCTCAGTGGTTGGGTAACGGTAATTATCTAAGCGATAAAGCTTTAGCTGTCCCTCTATGGTACTAAAATCAGAATATGCTTGTTTTACGCGCGCCTCGTCGGCTTTACCCAAAAACTTACCGCCCACTGCGGCGGCCATTACACCGATAATAATTAACACTACCATAATTTCAATAAAGCTAAAGCCTTGCTGTAATATAGGGCGATAAGAAAGTTGTACTCTTTTGTTCATAACTGCTTTTTCCACTGTTGCTTCCATTATTTTTCTATAAAAACTGCTTGTAATACGTTACGCCAAGTCACTCATATTAATAATAGGGATAATAATCGCCACCATAATAAAGCCAATCACGCCGCCCATAAAAACAATGGTCACGGGTTCGATAATACTAAGAGCGGTGGATAGCTGCAGGTCTAAATCTCTTTGCTGACTTTTTGCTGAATAATCTAACTGCTCGGCTAAGGTACCATTTGCCTCGCCACTCGATGCCATTTGCACCATCAACGGTGGAAAGATGTCAGTTTTATCTAAGGCCCGATGTAAACTGGTGCCGCCTTCAACCGTCACTGCGGCCTTCTCCGCTTCTTCACGTAATATTTCATTTCCCATCGTTTGACTGCTGATACGCAAACTATTCAATAGTGGCACGCCACTATTGATTAACATGCTTAATGTGCTGGCAAAACGCGCGGTATCTGACTGAATAGCGATATGACCAAAGACCGGCAAGCGTAATAACACCTTGTGCCATTGGCGCATATTAGCAGGTACACGCAGCCAAAAACTCACCCCCACCCCAAGCAAGATGAGGGCCACGAGGCAGTACAGACCATAATTTTGTAAGAAATCACTTATATTGATCAGCAACTCCGTTGCCCATGGTAACTCTTGTTTTGCACGGGTAAATACCACGGTGATCTTAGGCACGACAAATACCATTAAGGCAATCACGATAGAAATGCACACCATTACCAGAATAATGGGGTACACCATAGCAGACTTTAATTGCTGCCTCGCCGCATGGCTGGTTTCGGCATAATCGGATAGACGTTCAAGCACTGGGCCTAAAAATCCCGATTGCTCACCTGCATTCACCATGGCTCGGTACATGCTATCGAAAACACGCGGATAATCACTCAACGCTTGCGCCAAGCTTAGGCCTTCCAGCACACGGGAACGCACTTGTAACACTACGTTTTTAATCGCCTCTTTGCGGCTTTGTTTCGCCACGGCCTGCAAGGATTCAGATAATGGCATTCCCGATTGTACAAGTGAAGCTAATTGCCGAGTAAACAAAGATAAATCTTTAACACCTAAGCGGGTAGTAAAGGTTTTACCTGTCGAGGCACGTTGACTACTGCTGGCCTGTTCTTTTCGCTGAGATAGCTTACCTGCCGAGACCTTTTCAACACTCACTGGCTTGAGCTGCTGTTGGCGCAACTGTGTACGCACCTGCCGTTCGGTATCGCCCTCTAGCGTGCCTTTGATTAATTTGCCTTCGGTGTTTAATGCCTGATAACGAAATGCGCCCATAATATTATCCCGCTAGTCTTAACTAACCGCGGTGACCCTCAGTACTTCTTCTAAGCTGGTTTCACCGGCGAGAACACGTCGACGCCCATCATCAATTAGTGATGGGGCTGTTTGACGTGCATGCTGTAACATCGCTTGTTCACCCGCGCCTTCGTGTATGAGTTGCCGTAATTGACTATCAATAGGAATCAACTCATAAATGGCCGCACGCCCACGATAACCGGTTTGCTTACATTCACTACAGCCCTTAGCCTGATAAATAGTATCGCTTTCGCTGATCGATAGGCGCTCACACTCTCCTTTAGTTGGGGTATGCTCTACACGGCAGTGCTTACACAACACACGCACTAAGCGTTGCGCCATAACCATTTCTAAGCTGGATGCCAAAAGAAAAGGCTCAACTCCCATATCTTTTAAACGGGTAATCGCACCAATAGCGGTATTGGTATGTAAAGTAGATAACACTAAATGACCCGTTAAACTGGCTTGCACCGCGATGGAGGCAGTTTCTTGATCACGAATTTCACCAATCATCACCACATCCGGATCTTGTCGCAAGATGGCACGTAAACCACGGGCGAAGGTCATGTCCACTTTGGTATTGACTTGAGTTTGACCAATGCCGGGTAGGAGATATTCCACAGGGTCTTCAATGGTTAAGATATTACGACTGCGATCGTTAATGTGCGTAATGCCGGCATACAAAGTCGTCGTTTTACCTGAGCCGGTAGGCCCCGTAACCAAGATGATTCCGTGCGGCCTATTTAAGCTTTCATCAAAAATATTATGCACGTTATCTGGCATCGCCAACTGCTTAAGCTGTAGCTGTCCGGATGCTTGATCAAGCAACCGCAACACCACTCGCTCACCATAAGCAGAAGGAATAGTCGACATACGAATATCAATCACATGCCCAGCCAAACGTACCGAAATACGGCCGTCTTGCGGTAAGCGTTTTTCTGCAATATCGAGCTTTGCCATCACCTTTAAACGAGACACCAGTACCGATGCTAATTCAGGCTTGGGGGATAACATTTCGTTCAACACACCATCCACACGAAAACGAATCGCCACACGATCTTCGTAGGGTTCAATATGGATATCTGAGACTTTTTCTTTAACGGCTTCGGAAAGGATGGCATTGATAAGGCGGATAACCGGGGCATCGTCATTGCCCGCGAGCAAGTCTGTTTGCTCCTGCAAGTCGTTAGCTAACTGACTAAGATCCATTTCAGCATCAAGATCGTCCGCTGCTCGCTGCGCCGCACCGTCGGTGGTTTGATAATGTTTGGTCAGACGTTTTTTAAATACTGCTTGATCAATTTTTTCAAGCTGAAACGGAATGCCTAAAGCCCTTTGTAACTCCAATAAAACAGGGGTGCTCAAATCTTGATAACAGTAAACCGTTTCGCCTTCGAGCATGACGCCATGCTGCTCAGCAAAACTATAAGGGATAACAATAGATACGCCTGCACTCGACATTATCGACTTTTCCTGATCTTACTGCGGAGATGTAACATCAGGCTTCACCTCTTCCCATACGGGCAATAGTGGCAATATATTATCGTCCAATAAATAACTAGCGTCACCTTTTGCCTTGATTTGTTGATCACGAATAAAGCGATATTTTTCACCGGTTGCTCCCGCCATTGCTTCATTGTCACGCAAGATAGAAGCACGCAAGAAAACCATCAAATTTCGCTTAGTCACCGTCGTCGTATCATTTCTAAATAAACCGCCTATCAATGGGATATCACCCAAGAACGGCACTTTTTGCTCTTGTTGCTGAATATCATCACTGATTAAGCCCCCTAAAATAATAGTTTCACCGTCTTGTGCGATGACTTTAGTGGAGATTTTACGCTCATTAGTAATAACGTCAGATGCTTGGGAGGAACCAGAAATACTAGAAACCTCTTGCTCAATCTCTAGAATAACCGTATCACCTTCATTAATTTGCGGGGTTACTTTTAATGAAATACCCACATCTTCCCGTTGAATGGTTTGGAATGGGTTGGTTGCATCACCCGTTGTCGTGGTGAACGAGCCCGTCACAAAAGGCACGTTCTGGCCTATAGAAATTTCAGCCTCGTTATTATCTGTCGTTAATAAACTAGGTGTGGACAATACGTTTGCGTCTGTGTTGCTTTGAAAGAAATTGATTAACGTAGCGTAATCAACACCGCCGTTATTGCCAAGAAAGCCAATGGCCTGCCCTGTAACGCTGGGAACACCCGTTACAGCATCGCTCTGTATACCGGCAACCACATCATTCAAATTAGCATTTTGTGAAGCAACGAAGCCCTTACCCTGCCTATAAGCAGCCCATTCAACACCCAAGTTACGGGTTAATTCATCATTCACTTCTACAATAATGGCCTCTACTAATACTTGTGCGCGACGAATATCTAATCGCTTAATCACCGACAACAATGACTCCATTGTATCGGCATCGGCGGTGATCAATAAGGAGTTGGTCGCTGGATCAGCTTCTACAGACGCGTTCTCCGCTGACGGTTTAGCGCCCTTGGACGACTCAGGCTCTAGTTTAGATATACTCGACACCACTTTCGCCAATACTGCTGCAACCTCTTCTGCGTCCGCATACTCCAAATAGATCACTCGCACATTACCTGACTGAGGCTGGGACACATCTAAACGCGCAACCAACTCACGCACCTTATTGCGTCGCACCTGATCGCCGGTCACTAAAATACTATTGCTACGCTGGTCTGCCACAATCACTGCTTGAGTATTTTTTGGAGAATCTTGATCGCTTTTACTGAGTTGCTGCAAAATAGTCGCTAGCTCTGTGGCCTGCGCATGCTCCAGCGGAATCACATCTGTTTCAGCAACACCTGCGCGATCTATGTGTTCAATAATTTCGGTAAGCCGTGCAATATTGGCAACAGTGTCGGACACAATGATAGCGTTACTCGGCTCGTAAGCCGCAAGATGTGCATGTTGTGGCGCTAATGGACGTAATACCGGAAGCACCTTAGATGCCGATACATTATAAAGCTGGATAACTTGAGTGATATAGGCATCAGTACCAAAGTTCGGTTGATTGACTACGGGCACAGCAGAAGTGCGTGCGTCTTTACGCGGGATCACGCGAACAATATTACCCACATCTATCGCAGTAAACCCTTGGGTCTCCAGCACGGATAAAAACAAATCGTAGATCTCTTTTTCTGACAAGGCATTGGCAGAAATCACCTTGACCTTGCCTTTAACCCGAGGATCAATGATGACCGTCTTACCAGTAATATCCGCAACAAACTTAATCACTTCTTGAATATCAGAATCTTTAAAATTAATTTGCCATTTTTTTTCTTCCTCTGCGCCGACCTCTACACCTACACCTACTGCCGACCCTTGAGCGTAACTCATAGTTGAAAAAGTGGCGTTCAATGAGATAAGCAGCAGCAACCCTAACGCAATGCACGCTTTTGTATGAAGATAGGTAGAACGCTGAAAGAAAGTAACAATGTTATTCACTGATTATTCCATTATGTAAATTGGTTATTAATATTATTGGAGGATGCTCAAGTCAATATCGATACTCACTTCACTTCCCTGTCGGCTTACCATTAAAGAAACTTGTGCGGCATCTCTTTTATTACGATAAATAGTCATAGCTGAACGAAGATCCGTTAACTTATCACCATCAATAGCGGTAATAATATCATTGGTTTGCAATCCTGACTTATCAAAACCTGCTCGATCTCGACCCGGTAACACTCTAAAACCTAACATATCACCCGTCGATTTATCGCGCTCACGCACAACACGGATGATCTGACTGAGCTTTTTGATTGCTGGTGCGCCATCATCAGTGCCATTAAATTCCGAATTTTGAAGTAACTCTTGCTCCGAGCCTGAAGGTTCAAGGAACGGAGAAGGCTGTTTACCCGCGGGGCTTTGCGAACTTGTAATACGCTCGCCTTCTGGATACAAATACAACACCTCTGCCTT
>JBLHVA010000007.1:0-16809 GCA_047630005.1 Candidatus Endobugula sp.
TTGGTTTTGGCGATAAAATAACTCGGGTTATCTGCCGTACCACCATAGGATTTAATTTGTGCGTAACCATCAATCTCGGTGCGGTATTCTGTCCCCACAGCGCCATTAGTGCCACTAACGGGAATCAATCGCTGACCATCTAAACAGTAACGGTCTTTAGCGGTAAACGTAATACCCGAGATAAAGCCATCTTGCTCTAGGTTCGCCGCGCAACGATGCACACTAGAAAGCCCACCTAAACTCCAGCCCACGCCCAATACACCATTACCACCGCCGGTATAATTCAGCGATAAATCTGGCTGCATACCACCGCGACCGGGGGCGACTTGAATGGGGATGGAATAACTGGCACTGCCGCCACTCACATTGAATTCGGCTGGCGTACTGCCGACAACGGTAGCGGCTATCGCGGTATGGCTGGCGAATAACAGTGCGGCACTGGTGAGGAGGGTTTTGGCGGAAGTTAACATAACTTATCCTTGTCTTTCTGTTGTGGATACCGGATCAAGTCCGGTATGACGATGTATTTAAAAAATGGGGGTAGAGCTCTATTTTTAACAGCGTTATTTTTATTACGGCTGTGTTTTATTCAAATGGTCTTGTATATGCTTCAGGCGTTTTTCTATTTCTTCTATTTTTTGATCTGCTGCCGTTGTATTACTGGGCTCTGCCTGTGGTGGCGCTGCATCCCGCTCTTTTTCTAATCCTTCTTCTAACCCTTTTTCTAATTTTTTATCTAGTGCGGCAATCGCTTCGTTGGCAGCTTGGATTTTTTGATCAAGTTCAGTGGTAGCCGGTTTATCTGCAATGAGTTTTTTTAATTGATGTGCTGGGATAGGCAAGGATTTATCTGGCTGAGCTGCTGTATTTTCTGTATTCGCGGGGCTTATAGATACACCTGTATTCGCAGAAACGGTGGTGTTTTTAGTCGCCGCTTTAGTGGCTTGATCTTCTTCTACTGCAACCGCTTGTTTCGTTTGCAGCTGATGATCGGAATATAAAAATAAGCCTACCACCACGGCTAAACAACAGACTAGTGCACCGATTATTGTTTTCATTATCATCGTTTAACGTCCTGTATTTGCGTTTTTTTATTATTTATCCAGCTTGATTATGGTGCGAATATTAACCAATTAACACATTTGACACAAGCAGTCATAGCCTTAAGTTCAGTATCAAAAACAAGTATTGTTAACGCCATTAGGCTAATTCGGGTACATCTAACAGCATAGCGGCTGTATTGATCAATCCTTGCTGATAGGACTGCTGGCTGTCTTTTTCGTCGCCTAAATAACGCTGTAACCGCGCTAATTCAGCATAGCTTTCTGCTAGAGGTTTAATGGTGATACTCGATAACAAAAAGTCTTTGGCTCTACCCCATTGCTGGTTTTGCAAACATAAGCGGCCTAGAGTGAGCAGTAAAACTGCATTACTCTGTTCTTGTTTAAGCCAGCTTTCTGCTTGTGCCAAAGCCGATTGAGCATCACTGTAGATTAACAAGCCATATTGCCGAACCCACGATTCATTCCATTCGCGATTAATATTACGCGCCAATACTTTTGCAGCACTATCGTAAGCGTTTAACTCAATCAGCGTATTAATGTATAGCGTGAGAATCGCACTGTCTTTTCTAAAATGTGCGGGCAAATTATTCACGCAACCCTCAAGTAAGGTCGCACGCTGCTCATTGGTTAATGTTGCATTTTTTTCTATATTATCTTTTACCGTTTCTTGGCATAAGGTTTTTTCTAAGTAGTAGCGTTCTTCCAAGGTGCCGATATTTTTTTCATGCAATGTGGGCAATAGTTTTTTCAGCGCTGACCAGTCTGCCAATCCGACATAAATCGATTTTTTCAAACCCAAAATAATCTTATGTGTTGGGTTTATTTTTTCTGCACGTGATAAAGAGACTAACGCTTTTTCGTAGTGTTTACTGGACAACTGCATTCGGGTCTGTGTTAATGCGATGGCCATACTATTGTCCCCAGCGACCTCTTCCGCTTTATCTAGTAGCTGCAAGGCTTCTTTTTCCTCACCCATATCATAGGCGCATTGTGCCGCTGCCAAATAATTAACAATCGGTGAGGATGAATTTTTAGCGGAAAGCACCAACTTTTTATGGGCGAGCGGACAATCACCTGCTATAAACGCGATGAGCCCTTGGGTGGTTTTGAATTGTGCTTGCTTTTCACTTCTACTGATAATTTTTTGATGTGCCGAATAGATTTTTTTAACACTGCCGTTTGCTATCGTTATAATCAACCAAACGACAAAACTCGCCAATAAAAAAATACCTACTGCAAACCAAAGGTTCAGCTCTATACTGGTTTCGTCTAATATTATTAAAAAATAGCTGCCTTCTTGCTGTATTTTATAAACCAAAAAGCTAACGGCAACAAGAATCAAACAAAATATAAGCAATATTTTTTTCATTTTATTGCCTCCAACACAGGCTCGCTGAGCGTATCATTTTTCACATTAGAGCTTGATTGGCTGTGCGCACCTATATACTGGCTGAGCGTGTATAGCGATGACGACACACTTGGCAATTGCGTGAGTATAGGCTGTATTTTCAACTCATTTAATAACGTAACCATCGCCGTTTTTTCTGGATAATGCCCATAGTGTTTATGTAACCACGCCGCCGCTTTCTCTATACTTTTTTGGTAAACAACAGCTTCTTCACGTAGCAAAGCGGTTTGTGCTTGCTCTAACATTAACCGTAAGTTTTCTTGGCTAACCATATGTTGTGAACTCGACAGCAAAGGCTCTACTTTTTCATTATGGTGACTTATGCGTATATAATCATCTAATGAGCCAACAGCGGTGCGTATGCTAGCGGTGATTTTTTGCCAAAGTGTTCTGTTCTCTACTTGTGGGTTTAATGGCTGAATTTCATTTTCTATATTTTTATCTTCAGTATCAACAGCAGCCTTTGTCTTTTCTTTTAACGACAACGTCACTGGAGCTTGGGGCAAGCTTTCGACTTGGCTAATTAATGAATTGAGCTGTAGATAAATACCTTCGCGATCAACTGACGGGGCAATTTTTAGTGCGACCAAATCATTGTTGATTTTTTCGCGAATAGCAAATAAATCGGGCAAATCTATTTCTCGCAACAAGTCATCAGCCGCTTGTAGCAAACCTATAATGCCTGACACATTACTCCCCGTTAGCTGTCGCTGATTCGCTAGGCGCAACAAATGTCGTGCTTCTTCTAACATCCAGCCATCGCGACTAATACCACTGAGAGTATTAATTTTAGCTAGCTGAGCATCGAGTCGTTGCTGTAGCAACTGCTGATCTTTGTTAGATTGCTGAATAAAAATAGCCAACTGATTTTGCTGTTCGGTTAATTGCTGCTGTAGCTGTTCTGTGTTTTTATCGACGATAACGGACAAGTTTGACTGCTGCTGTTGCGCCGCAGATATTCGAGTATCTTGCACACGCCAAAATTGCCACAAACTATAAGCTGCTGCACAGATCAATGTAAGCAACACAGCAATGAGTAATAATACATTTATTTTTTTTCTTAGTGTGCGGCGGCCGATCGGGCGTGGGTCTGTTTTTGTAGCCAGGTTTTTGTTAACTGCGCTTTTTTTAGGGCTTTGTTCTTTAGTAACATTTTCTTTTATCGATTTGTTTTTTGGTGGCGTGTCTGTTGACGAATGACTTTTTGGCGGCACATTTTTTGATGGCAGGCTCGCGGTAGTATTGTGCGACGCGCTTTCTTTCGAGCGATTATGCTGAGAGGTCTGATCTGCAGATGTCGGTTTTTTATCCGTCATAGTGGTTACTCTTATCCGTCTTAATATTATTTATATTATTGTTTCAAACTTCGCTTTGACGACCAGATACCGGATCAAGTCCGGCATGACAATCTACGAGATGTTGGATCAAGCCCCACTACTGTCCGGGATGATTTTAATTTCTTCATTTTGCCTAACGTTATTTGGTTACTTTCTTTACCTCAAAGAAAGTAACCAAATAAGGAGGATCCTATTCGCAGGCCTTGCCTCCCATGGCTGGGGGGGGGTATTTGAAAAACGCAGGAGCAGTTTTTTATCGGCTCCTCTGCGCGCTTGTCTGTGCTAGGAGCCCCTTAACTCAACATTCCCCTAATCTAGAGTCTATAAAGGTTATTGCGATTTCGCTTAATTTATCCCGGACAGTTATGCGATCAAGCCCGGCATGACGATAAACTATGTAGCGAAACGTTATATATTTTTGTTAGCGTTAGTGTCTGCCGATAACGCTGCCACCATACTTTCATGGGTCGCATTTTTTGCGGTGATGACATTAGTAAAACCTGCTTGGCGGGCCATGTCGGCTACGCGTTCACCCGGCAACAATACTGGTTGTTGTTTCAACCATGCTACATCTTCTGCGTTAATCTTTTCGCACACGTTTTCTAATGTTTCCCCGCTATGCACTGCTAATACGGGCTGCTTTTGAGTATGGCGAAACGCATCAATTAGTGGCGCAGGCTGCGAAGGCGATTGACGTTGATACAGGTCACAATACGCGACTATGGCGCCCCGTGCCATTAATTGCTCGGCCAAGTACTCTCGGCCTTCTTTACCGCGAAAAATAAGAATCTTGTCTTCACTCACTTGTTGTAATTTAGCATGCGCGAGCAAAGCTTCGCTATTCATCGCCTGCTCTGGTGAATAATGCAATATACCCGCTTGCATGTGTACTTCCAATAACTCAGCAGTGGCTTGCCCAATCGCAAAAAACTCTATATCGATAGGTAATTGCGGCCAATATTGATCAAGCCATTGCATGCCATAAGTCACGGCGTTTTGACTGATGAAAATCACTTTTTGGTATTCTGCAAAACCTAATACATGGTTAATAATTTCGCGCTCTGATACAGCATCAGTCAGCGGTACAATATTCATCATCGGCTGCAAGCTGACCGTCGCACCCATTGCTTCTAATGTTGTTGCCCACTGCTGCCCTTGGGTTTGCGGGCGCACCACTAACAGGTGATAGACGGATAAGTCTTGCGTCGCTATCACTCAGACGCCTCAGCATAGACTGCACGTAAAATAGTACCTGCGCCTTTGGCCAATAAACGCTCTGCCAAATCCACCCCCAAGGCATCGGCTTGTTCGGGCGTGCCGGTCACTTCATCTTCTAACATAACTTTACCATCTGGACTGCCCACTAGACCACGCAACCACAGTTGCTTGCCATCGGCCGAATGAATCGCATAGCTAGCAATAGGCACTTGGCAACCGCCTTCTAAGCGACGGTTCATGGCGCGTTCTGCGGCAACACATTCGTGGGTGATGGTATGGTTTAATGGCGCTAACCACGCACTAACTTGTTCATCGTCGTTACGGCATTCAATGCCTACTGCGCCTTGTCCACCGGCAGGCAAGCATAGCTCTGGCGCTAGGTATTCGGTAATACGGTCGGTCATTTTTAAGCGCATCAGTCCTGCGGCCGCTAAAATAATGGCATCGTATTCACCTTCATCTAGCTTACGTAATCGTGTGTTCACATTGCCGCGCAAAAAAGTAATCTGCACATCGGGGCGTTGCTCAAGTAACTGGCATTGGCGACGTAAGCTGGATGTACCAACGACGGCACCCTGTGGCAAGTCGGCAAAGGATGCATATTTTTCTGAAACGAAGGCATCTCGTGGATCTTCGCGTTCACAGATGACCGATAAACTTAAGCCTTCGGGGAATTCCATGGGTACGTCTTTCATCGAATGTACGGCTATATCGGCTTCGCCATTTATTAGCGCATGCTCTAACTCTTTAACAAATAAGCCTTTACCCCCCACTTTTGCGAGCGGCACATCTAGAATATGGTCGCCACGGCTGGTCATGGGCAATAACTTTACGGTTAATTCCGGATGTAAAGCCTCTAAGCGCGCTTTCACATATTCTGCTTGCCATAATGCCAGCGGGCTCTTACGGGTGGCGATAGTAATCGTATTCTTAGCTCTGTTACGGGTGTTATTATTAGCGCTATGAGCAGGCGATGAACTTGGGGGCATGATTATCTCTTTATGGTGGTACAGGTTATGGTGGCATTACTTAGCATGACACAGGTTATGGCACATTCATCATGATGTGGCTGATTATGGTCATACGGTTTATCGCAGTATTGCCATCATAACTGCCATACATAATAGCGCGGGAAGCTGGTGAGGCAATCCTATTATATCAACATGGCTGTCACAAGAGATGTTCGGCAAGATTATGTTAACGATAACTGAGCTGCTTACAGTACGTCGAGAAAATCTTTCACTTTTTTTGCATGCCGTCGGCTAATAATGGGCTGAAAATCAACGCCCTTTAGGCAAACACGGTAATAGCCATCGGCGGTGCGTTCTAGGCCGCTAATGTGTTCGGCAGAGATTAATGCATTGCGATGTATGCGTATAAATCGTGGGGCAAAGTCGGCTTCCAATTGTTTTAAGGTGCCATCCATTAGGCTTTCGCCTTGGGTGCCTTGCACGGTAATATATTTACTATCAGCAACAAAACATCGAATAGTCTCTATTTCGATCAATTCAACACCGCGATGGCTATGCACGCTGAGATGTTTAGCTGGTGATGGGAACGGTGTTTTAGCCTGCTGGACGTGCTCGCCTAAAACGGCGAGCTGTGCCTTGTTCAAGGTTTGTGCTTTTTCTAATACTTGTGATAATTTTTCACGGTTGATGGGCTTGACTAAGTAGCCCGCTGCGGAATGCTCGAAGGCGTCTAACGCATATTGATCGTAAGCGGTGGTAAAGATAATCGCTGGCGGCTGATCGAGGTGGCTTACTCTTTCTGCCAGTTGAAGCCCTGTTTCGCCGGGCATTTCGATATCCAGCAATACCACTGCTGGATCGACCTGCTCTATTAATGCCATGGCTTCGGCGGCATTTTTTGCCTCGCCAGCGACTTCATGCCCAAGATCAACCACCATTCGCTGCAAACGTTGCCGTGCGAGGCTTTCATCGTCAACTATAAGTATATCCAGCATAATTTTAACCTTGCCTTAGTCTTTTTGTGTTTATGTTTATATTGTGCAATATTTTCTTGTGACGGCTTCTTAAAGTCGAGCCATTCGTCATAATGCATCAAGTTTCCAAAATCTAATGTCGTTACCCGTTTACCACATAATATATTTTTTTATGTTCGCTAGATAAGCGCATCTTATATCTAGCTGACGGTGGCATCCCCTGAAAGCCAATACAGCTTTCTTCCACAGACGCCAGCATTTCGTCGTGGCTAGACTCAACCCAAACATACGGGTGTCCTGTGGTATAACGGTGGTCTAAAAGCTATATTCTGAAACATCATCTACGTCTCAAGCTTAGAACACAATTCCTTTACTGCTTTACATTGAAAAACTTTCACTGCCTTATCGTAGACTATATACATCACTATGCCTGCGATAATAATGATGATGACAGTTAACAGTATGCCCATTATTCACCTGCAACAGACTGTGGCTCACAAGGACAGTATAGTGTCACTTGATATACCTCTCCACCCGGTTTATCGCCATTGATTGTCTCTGTATTTATCGCGGCCTCATTTCCATAGTGCGCCTGTAAGCGATGTTTAATATTATTTAGCGCCATTTGATTACTTTTTTTATTCTCAGTATTTTGCGCTAATTTATCTGTTTCACTCACCTGTAAGAATGGCATCGGATTACGCACTGCAATCTGCAAGATGTTATCGCTTAATGCCACGACCACATCAACAATGCCGCCCTCAGGCAAACGCTGGATACCGTGATAAATCGCATTTTCGATCAGCGGCTGCAAGATAAATGAAGGGACTTGTATCCCATCTATATGTTCTGGGAGTTGCCACTCTACAATTAAGCGCTCGCCTAAACGCACTTGTTCGATATCGACATAGCGGCGACAAAGTTTTAGCTCTTTTTCTAAGGAGATCAAGCTTGCTTGCTGAAGGCTCATGCGAAACACTTCGCTTAAATCCTCGACTACTTTTTCGGCTAATACTGGATCGACTGGGATTAAGCTGGCAACGGCGTTCATTGAGTTAAATAAGAAGTGCGGCCGGATGCGCGCATGGAGCGCCTGTATACGGGATTGTAATTCGGCCTGCTGCTGTAGTCTTAGTTGTTGCTGCACGTACAAATAGCGCAACAAAATACCGGAAAATATCGCTGTTAAGATCATATATTTTATCACTTCTTGCCATGCGATATAGGCGTTCACCAGCCATAAGGCTCCACAAATAACCGCCAAGGCAATGGACAATACCGATATATAAGCAATCGTCCCACCCAACACGGGTGATAACCGTGCTAACGGAGAAGCAAGGCGACATAAAATGAGTGCTGATAATAAAACAATCCACTGAACCACCATCGACACATAACCCAGCTGTGCCCAAGAAAAATCACTGAGCGAGCTATCCATTAATACTAACGCTAAGGCAATCAACTCGCCTATTAATACCAAACCAAACACTGCTGACGCGCTGCACAAATACGGTAGCAAACCCTGCGCTTGCTCTAGCTTACTGTCATCCTTTACACGGCTGTTTTGTAAGCTGCTTTTTATGTAACGAGGCAAGTCTCGCTGCAGAAAAGTAGATAGATAATGATGAAAGGTCATAAGTCTTGTTTTATCTTTGTTTTATGGACGGAAAGCATACATCAATTCATCGGTGCGGTATAATCGCCGGCTTATTAATTGTGCTGCTATTCACCTTTTATTTTTTGCTTAACGTCGATCACAGGCAATAATGGCAATAAAAGATCAAACAGCATGTCGCTGAATCACTTATCAAACTGAGAGTCGTTATGAGCCAAGATCTAAACCCAGAAGAGTCGCCAATTAAACCTTGGGGTGGCCGCTTTACTGAGCCAACCGATGCCTTTGTTGAACGCTTTACTGCATCAGTCGATTTTGACCAACGCATGTACCACCAAGATATTAATGGCTCTATCGCGCATGCCACTATGCTGGCAAAAGTAGGGGTATTAACCGACGACGAGAAAAAACAGATTATCGAAGGTCTAGAAGACATTCGCACTGAGATCACGGCAGGTAAATTTAAGTGGTCGATAACGCTTGAAGATGTTCATATGAATATCGAAGCGGCACTAACCGCTCGTATCGGCATTACCGGTAAAAAGCTCCATACAGGTCGTTCGCGTAATGACCAAGTGGCTACCGATATTCGCTTATATCTACGTGACGAAATTGATGTGATCGCCAAGGAGCTTACTCGCTTACAAGAAGGCTTAATCATGGTCGCCGAGCGCGAAGCGGATACCATTATGCCGGGCTTTACCCATTTACAAACCGCTCAGCCGGTGACGTTTGGTCATCACCTATTAGCATGGTTTGAAATGCTACAACGGGATTACGGCCGCCTAATGGATTGCCGCCAACGTGCCAACCAATCACCTTTAGGTGCAGCGGCATTAGCGGGTACGACTTACCCTATTGACCGTGAATATACCGCCAAACTGTTGGGCTTCGACAAACCTACGGCTAACTCTTTAGATTCAGTGAGTGATCGTGATTTTGTTATCGAGTTTTGTGCATTTGCCAGTATCTTAATGACCCACTTATCCCGTGCCAGTGAAGAATTAGTGCTGTGGACATCCGCACAGTTTAACTTTATCGAATTACCCGATCGCTTTTGTACTGGCTCGTCGATCATGCCGCAAAAGAAAAACCCTGATGTGCCTGAATTAGTACGCGGTAAAACGGGGCGAGTGAACGGCCATTTGATTTGCATGTTAACGCTGATGAAATCACAGCCATTGGCTTACAATAAAGACAATCAAGAAGATAAAGAACCATTGTTTGATGCCTTAGACACCGTACGCGATTGCCTACGCGCCTTTGCCGATATGATCCCCGCGATCACCTCAAAAAAAGACAGTATGTATGAAGCCGCAAAACGTGGATTTTCTACCGCAACCGACCTCGCCGATTACTTAGTCCGTAAAGGTATCGCGTTTAGAGATTCTCATGAGATCGTTGGCAAGTCTGTGGCTTATGGAATTGCAGTGGGCAAAGACTTATCGGATATGAGCTTAGAAGAGTTACAACAATTCTCTAGTGAAATCACCGAAGATGTATTCGATGTATTAACCCTAGAAGGCTCTGTTGCTGCGCGTGATCACATTGGCGGCACCGCGCCTAACCAAGTGCGTAAAGCCGCCACTATAGCGAAAACGTTATTAGCAGATCGCTAAAATAAGATAACTTTCGTCATTGTCGCTGAACCTACAGCGGCAATAACGCGCGTTAATACAAGATTATTTCTTAGACAATATTTACCACCTTATTTCATCACCTATTGCTTAACGACACACTCTAAGTGCCACACTTTAGCAACAATTTTCCACGCCCCTGTTTCGTCTTGAACAAAACTTAAGTGATCAACAAATATACTGTCATGGGCTCTTAAGCGTAGCTTAACGGTAGCGCTTTTTGGCGATAGAAAATCTATCAACAAGATCTCTTCTTTTCTCACTTGGCCTGTACTTGCCGGAGATGGCCTTGTCGCCACGTCTTGACGAAAACTCGCAAGAGGGTCGGCTAATATAGTGCCTTCATCAGCATCAAATAAACTCGCAGCAGGGTGAAAGACCTCATCTAGTTTAGTGGTGTCACAGTGATAAATTGCGTCAAAGTAAGTATCAATTGCCATTAATAGTGCTTGGTTTTTCATGATGTATCCTCGTTTTCTGATGTGTTTAATGTCTAGGCAATACAATAGCAATGTGGCGGCAGCAAAAGAATTGGCGAAAATGACAATCTACGTTAATATTACGCCATTATGGCAAGCAACCCACCAAACTCATCAAAACGCCCTCTTGTATGTATTCTGACGTACGACCGCTTATGTATGTTTGAATACGCGATTGCGTTAGAAATATTTGCCCTGCCCAGACCTGAGCTTGACCAGTGGTATGACTACCAAGTTGTCGCCACGGATGAGGGCGCGATTAAGGGTATAGGTGACGTCAGTATTAATGCTAATCACAATTTATCAGCACTAAGCGATGCATCCCTGATTATCGTACCCGGCTGGCATGGTGAGGTTAAAAGGGAGTTAAAAGATGCTCTGCAGAACGCGCATAATAATGGCGCAAGAATCGCCACTATTTGTTCTGGCGTATTTCTACCTGCTGCTTGTGGATTGCTGGATGGAAAACAAGCCACCACACACTGGCGATATACCAGTAGGTTACAACAAGAATACCCCAACATTATTGTTAACCCTGACGTCTTATATATTGATGAAGACACTTTGCTCACGTCTGCTGGGTCTGCGGCAGGCATTGATCTATGCCTACATATCGTTCGTAAAGATTTTGGGAATGCAGCAGCAAACACGGTCGCCAAAAGGTTAGTCTTACCGTCACACAGAGGAGGCGGTCAGGCGCAATATGTACCCAGACCTTCGCCCAAAAGAAATGATTTGTTTTCACCACTATTGGATAGCATTAAAGCGCGCCTACACGAACAATGGCCAGTCGAACGTATGGCCAACGAATCTTCTATGTCTTCACGTACCTTGCTGAGGCGATTCAAAGGCGTGACGGGAGAAAGCCCCCTTTCGTGGTTAAGAATGGAACGCTTATCACGGGCAAGGGAACTATTAGAAACCACCACACTGAATGTGAATCAAATATCTGATGCGAGCGGTTTTATCTCACCAGAATTGATGAGACATCACTTCAAAAAGCAATACCAATTAAGCCCATTACGTTATCGCTCACAATTTATGGTGACATAAAAATTACACAAATAATCAATCGTTAACATTCAACCGTGCACGTAAATGCTAGGATAAACAAGCTTACATCTATTAGTCTACATGACACTAAAAACAACGAGAAGAGCAACGATAAATGAATGGCAACAATATCCCATTTCAAACCATCGACTGGGAAGACATCCCACGCACAGAACATACCGGCACGACCGGTATGGCTTATTGGCAAACAATGCAATTTGCGGGTTTAAGAGTCCGGTGCGTAACATATTCTGAAAATTACCTTGCTGACCACTGGTGTGAAAAAGGCCACATTGTGTATTGCCTTAAAGGTGAAGTGATTAACGAATTGAAGGACGGTTCACAATCTGTGTTAACTGAGGGCATGTCATATATCGTTTCGGATGACCTTAGCTCTCACCGTTCGATCACAAAGAAGGGCTGCACCTTATTCATTATTGACGGTGATTTTTTACGACTCAACAATATTTAAGCCATGTAATTAATCCACATGATGAAAAGACACATCTGCGCTTGATTGCTCGGTACAGGTTCTAGACAGTAATTCGCCCAGTGTTTCATCAGTTTTGCTACAGCGCCAAACGTTGTTGTCATAGGCCAAGTGAAAACCACCCGACTTAGCCGCAACCCAAATCTGGTAAGTCGCTTGTTGACGAGAAATAATGACCTGTGTATTGGTATCTTCGCATTCGATAGTTAACACACCCGACGCGTTTTCATAATCTAAAGCGACGCCATTAGGCTCGCTCCAATTATCTAAGGTATCCTCTATCGTTTCGTAAAGGGCTTCTGCAATTTCAGTATAGTCTGCGTTGTTCATTCGTTGTACCTTTGCATCTATTGTAAAGTCGTTAATATAGATTAGAGATTAGTAATCCTTAATCCATACAACACCTTTATTAGGTTGGTAAGTATAGCGATAACTTAATTTATCTCTAAACCAATAATCTGTCGTGAGACTATCTAAGTCACCATTTTCGTCTAGGGTAACATTAATAATTTCTACCGTCGTTTTAATACAAGTGCGGCGCTGCCCTATTTTCCAACCAAAGCCCGCAGGCGCTCGACATAAGCCGCGAATATAATTGACGTGTGGCTTATTAAGATTATGCACAATCCCTATTCCTCGTTTATGGCAGGCATAATATTTTAGCGAATTATAGGTACCCAAACGCCGTTCCCACACGTGAAGTATTTCTCCAGTATGCGTGTCTTCCCATAGAATAGGGCCTTTGATTGTGATTTCACCTGATTCAAAGTTATCGCCTAAACGCGTCAGCGATGTGGTTTGACTGACCTCATGCATACAAGCTGCTTGCTTATCGCCGTTCCATTCTGCGCCACTCCATAACTGATACGGCACAAAGAGTTCTTTAGTTAAACAATCGTATAAGTGTGAAATATGCCAAGGGTCCCTCACTACGGGTGGCTGAACTGAACACGCTTGTTGATGTAGTTCATCGGCAGATAATGCCGCTAGCGACGTTGGCGGTGTATTCGCTAAAACGGTATTAACTGAACATAAATAGATCACGTAAACTAAAACGCGTATTACTCTCGTCATTATGCTGGTATCTCCGGAAATTGTTGCTTTACCATTTGTTCAAAACGGCGACTCACTGGCACTGGAGCACCATGATGTACAGATACTTTTATACCGCCCTCTGTAGCACACCAACCAGTAATATTTTGTTTTGCAATCCAAAATGACCGATGCACTTGTACACCAAAACTTTCTGGAATTTCTCTTACCGCTTGGCCAAATTTATATAGAATCAATTCACTGCCAAACTCCGTCGTCACCCTAAGATAATGCTCTTGTGCTTGTAGTAGTAATGGCTTTGTCGCCATAGAATCAGACAGTTTATTCATGAATGTTACATGTGCCAACTCTGGATATTCAGGAAGATTATCAGCGGGTAACGGTGGCTTGTTTATTTTACCCGTACCAATATGCACATAAAAATTGAGCAGATACATGAGTCCGCCAAAGACAAGATGCTTCGGTAAAATAACCATGACCATTATCGGTAATAACGTGGGTAAAAACCCGGTATTTTGAAGATCACCTATCACATACGAAATTTCTGGTCGAGCGGTGGCAATATCCAACATGGTGATTGCCAACCCAAAAGGAATCCAGCTGAGTATTATCGCCAAAAGAAATACGATATGCGGGGAGTGTTTTTCTAACATGCGCGCTAAGGCGTAATATAAGCCAAAAATACAGCTTAACGATAGCACGATATATAATACCCAATAAGCACTCCTCAACCACCAGCTGTCTCCAGGCCAATAAGCAAATGTGTGCGAACTTAAATTAAAAGCCAGGGCGAACACTAGCAATATATAGAGGCCAGCCTTATTCACAAATAGCTTGTTGAAGACTGCTGTGTTCATGTAATTAACGCCTTCGCAATAGCGATGTTTTTTACCGCTGTGGGTATTATTTATTTGGTGTTCAAATAGTAATGGAAAACATAAGCTGCCGCTACAGCTGTGTACCACAGCGACAACATAGTGAAGAGAGGATTGCTGGCCGGAGATGAGATTTACTGGGGGGAGAGGGAGTAACGCCTCGCTCTATTACAACAATGTAGAGCGAGGTCTTTTTATAAGTTATTTATTTCCACATGACTTTATAAGCGATGAGCTTACCTGTTTTTAATATAGGTACGTAGAGTATGTTGTTGATGGGGTCATAATCTAAATCTGCAGTGCTTTTTTCGGGAGAGCCGATAATGACCGCTCCCGTATCGTGAGTATAATAAAAAATATCGCCACTACGAAAATCGGTCAAAAAATACTCGCCTGCTCCACTTCGCTCAATGCCATCCACACTACCTATAGGTGTTGTATCGTTTAACGCTCGAATGCTTTTATTGTGATAGCTTATCGTTTGCAAATAACGAGAGCGCCCAGGCTTGTCTGCCGACGTGTCTCCTGCAGCAACAATTAGCACGTCTTCTTGTGCGTACAAACCATTGGGCCGACTAATACGCACATCATCAACCCAGACCGTTAACTGCTCCTCGCTAAGTTGATAAATCGTTTGGCGTTTGCTATCCGAAACATAAACAGTTCCGTTATTATCAATCGCTACATCATTTAAAAAGCGGGCATTAGGGGCTGAATATTCACTCACGATACCTGCTGTTTTAAGCGATATTTTTACCATTCGGTCTATGTCCGAAACATATAAAAAGTCTCCATCAATTGCCATGCCTTTGGGCGCATCTAGTCCTGTCACCCACTTTTCTGTTAAGATTTTCCCGTCGGTCGATATACGGCTGATATAACCATTACCATCTTTTCCTGTTGGCTTGCCATTAATATTCGATACATAAAGCACCTTTCTATCTTTATCATAAATGACTGACTCTGGACGCATTAACGATGTTTCAATTCTCCATGATTCAACGAGGTGGGGCTGCATATTTGTTGTGCTTTCACTCAAACTATCTGTAGCCAGAACAGAAAATGAGAGCAATGAAGCAGTGATACCGGTGATGATTATTTTTATCATAGTTTTCTCCTAATGAGGTATTTACTTGGATATAAATATACCCAGAGAAAGTATGTGATGATGGCGGGTTTCCCACTAGACTTTTTTCGCGAACGCCATTGCTTATGCATCAACACCATTGCTCGCGCATCAATGACACAGGCAACTTCATCATTAGCGATAAACCGTAATAGCTAATATTGTTTAATTGCTATTTTTGGGCGGAATAGACACCTTGTGTTTCGACAAGCGCACGCGCCTCACATATACTAGCGCGCACGGTATGACCGTAAATATAAACTGACCAACAAGCGATGCCTTATGAAAACCTACTCAATGTTCTTAGCTGTTAGCGCAGTAGCCATGCTATTGACTCTCTCTGGCTGCGGGCAAACCGGCCCTCTTTATTTACCTGACGAAACCGAAAAGGTAGAAAAGCAGTAACGTCAGGGTAAAACTTCCGTACTTCAAAGGGAAAAGTTTACTTCGACCTTATCGTTTAACACCTTACTTTGAATCCACTTTACGATTATCTTTATATGAACCATTTTCACTATCAAGACCAGCAACTCATGTGCGAGCAACTGTCACTAGACGCCATTTCTAAGCAATATGGCACACCTGCCTATGTCTATAGCCGTGCTGCCTTTACTCAACATTATTGTGAATATCGCGATGCCTTGGGCGATCACCCCGGTATGATTTGCTATGCAGTCAAAGCCAATTCGAATATTGCCGTATTAAATGTATTAGCCAAGCTAGGCGCTGGATTTGATATTGTGTCTATTGGCGAATTGGAGCGTGTGGTTCAGGCAGGCGGCGACCCTCAGCGTATGGTATTTTCCGGTGTGGCGAAAACCGCAGACGAAATGCGCCGTGCGCTAGAATTAGGGGTTTTTTGTTTTAACGTCGAATCCGTTCCTGAATTGAGTCGCTTACAAGCAGTTGCGGAGTCGATGAATGTACATGCACCGATTTCATTACGCGTGAACCCTGATGTAGATGCCGAAACACATCCTTATATTTCTACCGGTTTAAAAGAAAACAAGTTCGGCGTGGATATTGATCATGCAGTTGCGATTTACCAGCACGCGGCCACATTACCCAACCTGATCATAAAAGGTGTGGATTGCCATATCGGATCTCAACTCACCTCCGTCACACCCTTTTTAGATGCACTTGATCGTGTATTAGTACTGATTGATCAGTTAGCCGAACAAGGGATTAGTATTGAGCACTTAGATTTAGGCGGTGGCTTGGGCGTTGTATATAACGATGAACAACCCCCGAAAATTGGCGATTATATCGACGAAGTTAAACGTCGTATTGCTGGCCGTGGCCTGTCATTGTCTTTTGAGCCCGGTCGCTCTATTGCCGCTAATGCTGGCGTATTACTCACCAAAGTGGAGTTTTTGAAACCGACGGAACATAAAAATTTCGCTATCGTCGATGCGGGCATGAATGACAATATTCGCCCATCGCTGTACCGCGCATGGCAAAAAGTATTACCCGTAGACGAGCCAACACCAGAAACAAACAGACAGCTAT
>JBLHVA010000008.1:0-16382 GCA_047630005.1 Candidatus Endobugula sp.
GGAGCCAAGACAAACTTAATTTCTTTAAAAATATTATTTCTATTGGCATAGTGTTTCTTATTATTGGCTTATTGTATTGGTTAGCAAAAGGGATTCTAGACTCAGTGAACAATATTTCTAATGTGATCCGTTATTCTTCTGAGAATAAAGACTTATCGGTAAGAGTGAACACCAAAGTACAAGATGAGTTAGGTGAAACCGGTGCTGCATTTAATGAAATGATGGAAAGCTTTGTTTCAACCATAGGTGAGGTCAATAGCGCATCACTACAAATGGCCGCGTCAGCAGAAGAGCTATCTTCGGTAACGGCGCAAACTAATGGCAATATTGATCAACAAAAAGAAGAGACGAAGGTACTGGTAACATCAATTGATAATATGGTGCATGCAGCGCTGCAAGTGGCTGAAAAATCTTTACTTGCTGCTGAAAGCTCTTCTAAAACAAACGAAGAGTCGATAGAGGGTAGAGAGGTCATTAATAGTGCCGTCGCGACGATTAGCTCACTGTCAGATAGTATTCTACGCGCTTCGTCTTCTATAGAAAGAGTGGAGCAAGACAGTGAAAATATAGGCACGGTGTTAGACGTTATTCGCGGTATTGCTGAACAAACTAATTTATTGGCGCTAAATGCTGCGATCGAAGCCGCACGTGCTGGCGAACAAGGGCGTGGTTTTGCAGTGGTAGCCGATGAGGTAAGAACATTGGCGGGTCGCACACAGGAATCGACACAAGAAATTCAAACAATGATCGAGTCGTTACAGGCCGGAACCAAAGAAGCTGTTTCTCTTATGAATGAAAGCTCTACGTTAACTAGCGATAGCGTAGGAAAGACATCGGCAGCAGATCAACGTTTTGTTCAAATATCGGATTCGATCCAACATATTTGCCAATTAAATAACGAGATTTCAGATAGTGCGAAAGCACAGGAGTCGACATCGGAGGAAGTGAATTCACATGTATCCTCTATTACAGAGATTGCGGCACATACCGAGCTGGGAGCAAAAGAGACGTCTCAGGCAAGTAAAGACTTAGCAAAAATTGCAAGCCAATTACAAATACTGGTTAATCAATTTAAAACTGGCAGTTAATTTACGTAAAAAAACTATAACACTCCATATAAAGAGTCAAAGAATTATTTACACTCTCCGCTCTGGCAGCTACTTTGACTTTTTATTAGTTTCTTTTTCATGTTTTAACAACCATAATTTTGTCTCTACTCCCCATGCATACCCCGTCAATGATCCATCTTTACCGATCACTCTATGACACGGCACAATAATCGCAATAGGGTTCTTACCATTTGCCGCACCCACCGCACGTACGGCTTTGGGATTATCAATTCCATTAGCAACATCCTGATAAGAAACTGTTTGACCATAAGGAATTGTCGCTAAGTAGCGCCAGACAGATTGTTGAAAGTCTGTACCTTTAGGATCCAAGGGCACGTCAAATGATGTCTGTTTGTCGGTAAAGTAATCTTGTAGCTGCTGCTTAGCCTCATCGGTTACTGGATTTGTTGATGTGACGGTAGGGAGCTCATCTACAAAGACTAACCTTGTAAGCCCGCGGTTAGAGGCTTCTATTTGCAATGTCCCTAAAGGCGACATAATCGTGTCTATATACGTCATATAAGCTCACTGATAAGCAGTCAATCGATAACTGCATGCTGTGGTAAAAGAAATAACATCATGAGACCTTTGCACGAAAGCCATTTTACTTTCATGCGGCGTTCACCCCACGAGGGGGTGCCAAGGAAAAACGTACTTAATAGTCATTTACCTCGGTGCCGCTTGACGGTATAACGCATAAACTCCCTCTTTCCGTGATTTTTCTACGTGCCCTTGGGTTATGCCTCGCTTAGAAGCGCCTCCTTTTGGTGCCTGGAAGCAAAACATCTTCCTTGTACAGATCTGATCATAAATGCATAGTAAAATATTACTAGCCAATTTCGGTACTCGCCGTTAAAAAAGTGGGTTCATCTATTGATATGATTGATTTAGTTGTTTTTAGTCATATTCTTGTAGTTTCCCTACAAAAAATGCTTAAATGAAAAGATGAAACCAGCACTACTGAGTCAACATATCGCCAATACCATGGAAAGCTTACGGAAATCGGAACGCAAGGTTGCCGAATATGTGCTTAACCATCAGCAAGATGTCATTCACTTACGCGTAATTGATGTTGCTAATCGTTCTGACGTCAGTGAACCCACGGTTATTCGCTTTTGTCGTGCGATTGGCTGTAATGGCTTTCAAGACTTTAAACTGACATTGGCACAGCAGCTAGCGGCTAGCCCTAGCTTTGGGCAAATTGCCGTTACTGATGACGATTCCACTGCTGACTTTTCAAAGAAAGTGTTCGATGGCGCAATAGATACTCTGCTGAATGTCCGTGATAATGTCGATATTGAGCATTTACATCGAGCTGTAGCGGCAATAGCCGCATCATCACGAATTGAGTTTTTTGGCTTTGGGGCTTCGGGGGCTGTGGCAGCGGATGCGTACCACAAATTTTTCCGTTTACAGCTCGCAGCAGCAGCACATGCGGATCATCATTTTCAAAATATGTCGGCTGCTTCACTCTCTCCTGGAGATGTGGTGGTTGCTATTTCCCATAGTGGGCGCACAAAAGCCTTATTAGATTCCAGCCAATTAGCAAAGGAAGCCGGAGCAACGGTTATTAGCCTTTGTCCATGTAATACGCCCATCGCAGATATTGCTGATATACCCATTTATGTCAATGTAGAAGAAGATATCGAGATGTATACACCCTTGTGTTCGCGCCTTGCTCATCTTGTGGTGATTGATGTGCTGGCTATGGGTGTCGCGCAACAAAAAGGGCCTGCGCTTAAGGCCCACTTATTCAAATTGAAAAAAGCGTTAAGTAACGTTCGCGTTTAATGTAAATGCTTTCTTATTCTACTGTAACTGACTTCGCTAAATTCCTAGGTTGATCGACATCAGTACCTTTTAGAACTGCTACATAATACGAAAAGAGCTGTAGCGGGATGGTAAAGACAATAGGGGAAATCCCCTCAGATACTTTAGGTAGATCAATTACTTGGCACTCATTTGTACTCTGAAAATTGGCTTCTGTATCAGCAAAAACAAACAGTTGCCCACCGCGTGCTTGTACTTCTTCTAAGTTTGATTTAAGTTTATCCAATAAATCATCATTTGGGGCTACAGCAATAATAGGCATATCTGCATCCACTAATGCCAACGGCCCATGCTTTAACTCACCAGCAGGGTAAGCTTCCGCATGAATATAGGATATCTCTTTTAACTTCAGTGCACCTTCTGCGGCAATGGGATATTGTATGCCTCTACCTAAAAATAAAGCATGATGTTTGTCGATGAACTGTTCGCTCATTTTTTCGATGGTTTTATCTAATAAAAGCACACCCCTACATAGTGCAGGTAATTGTTGGAGTTCTTCAACCATTGATGCTTCTTGCTCAATTGTCACCCCGTTTCTTCGGCCTAAGACAATAGCTAATAACCTCAAAGCAACCAACTGTGCAGTAAAAGCTTTTGTTGACGCAACGCCAATTTCTGGGCCCGCCTCTGTCATTAACGACAAATCAGACTCTCTTACTAAAGCACTATTAGGCACATTACAAATAGTGAGTGCGGCTAGAATACCTAGCTGTTTCACTTTTTGTAAGGCGGCTAAGGTGTCTGCGGTTTCGCCTGATTGTGAAATCGTGACGACTAAAGTATTGACTGGGATATATGCTTTTCGGTAACGAAATTCACTCGCAATTTCTACTGTACAGTGAACATTTGCGATCGATTCTATCCAATACTTTGCTACTAAAGCCGCGTGATAACTCGTGCCACATGCTAAAAGCTGAACATGTCGTGTTTGGTCAAAAATAACAGCAGCCTCTATGCCAAAACACTCCTCTAACACACGCTCTTTACCCAAACGACCTTGTAAAGTTTGCTGGATAAGGTGCGGTTGTTCGTAGATCTCTTTCAACATGTAGTGTCGGTATTCACCACGACTAGCTGATTGTTCATTGCCAGATAGTTGTAGTTTTTCTCGTTGTACTGCATTTCCGTCTTTATCACTGATATTAATCTGAGAAGAAGATATTTCTGCTATATCACCTTCTTCTAAATAGATAAATTGATCGGTTACTTGCCTTAGTGCCAGTTGATCTGAAGCAATGAAATTTTCTTCTATGCCAACACCGATGACTAGCGGGCTACCTTTTCTTGCGGCTATTAAAGTGTCTGGCTCTTTATCGCTTATAACACCGAGAGCATACGCACCTGCACACTGAGCGACGCTTAATTGCACCGCCTCTTTTAAAGTTTTTACTTGTTGTGAAAAGTCTTCTATTAAATGTACAACAACTTCGGTATCAGTATCACTTAAGAAGACATAGCCTTTCTTGGTTAATTTTTCTCGTAACGATTGATGATTTTCAATAATACCATTATGGACAATCGTAATATTGGATGAGCGATGGGGATGGGCATTATTTTTTGTCGGCTTACCGTGAGTTGCCCACCGAGTATGTGCAATACCTACATGCCCTTTTGTCGGGGCTTGTAGTAGCGACTCTTCAAGAATAATTACTTTTCCTGCTTCTTTACGTATTTCTATTGCTATTTCATCTGCCGATTTTTTTTCAATGACGGCTAGACCTGCCGAATCATACCCGCGATATTCTAAACGACGTAAGCCTTCTAGCAATATTTCTGTTACATTCCTTTGAGCGGCTGCACCAACAATTCCACACATAATTTTCTCTTTGATTTTTGTTGTTTATTTTACTTCACAATTGCCTAAATAAAATTATTTAGGCTTTTTATCTGCTTTAGTAGGTCGTGACCACTCTCTATAGGTTTTTTGCGGAGCACGAGTTAATGCCAATGTCTCTTTTTCAACTAATCGGCTAATCGTCGACCCTGCGCCGATAGTTGACCCACTTTCTATGGTGAGTGGAGCAACAAGTGCAGAGTTTGAACCAACAAAAACATTATCTTCTATTATTGTTTGATGTTTATTTACGCCATCATAATTACAAGTAATCGTTCCTGCACCTATATTAACATCCTCACCTAATGTCGCATCACCAACATAGCTTAAGTGATTTACTTTACTTCTCTTACTAATATTTACTTTTTTAGTTTCAACAAAATTCCCAATTTTTACCTGCTCAGCTAATACTGTCTCTGGCCGCAAGCGAGCAAAGGGGCCAACTATACAATTTTCTTGGAGCGTCGCACCCTCCAAAATACAATGATCCTTAATTTCTGTTCCACTGGCGATGCTTGTATTCTCTATAATACAATTTGCGCCAATCTTAACATTATCACCAATGCTAACATTTCCTTTGAAAATACAGTTAATGTCAATAATGACATCGTTACCAACCGTAAGCTCACCTCGACAATCAAAACGAGAGGGGTCAATTAAAGTAACCCCCTCAAGTAACAAATTTTCTGCCAAGGTTGATTGGTATATACGTTCAAGTTCTGCTTGTTGGCGACGATCATTAACGCCCAATACTTCCCATTCGTGGGCAGGCTGTTGTGTATTAATACTTATATTTTGGCTTTTTGCTAAAGCTATTATGTCTGTGAGGTAATACTCACCTTGAGCATTTTTATTAGATAATTGTGGAAGCCATTCTTTTAGGTGGGATGCATTGACGGCCATAACACCGGTATTAATTTCTTTAATTAACAGTTCATTTTCTGAAGCATCTTTTTGCTCAACGATCGCAATAACTTGATCCATATCATTACGTACTATTCGCCCATAACCATTTGAGTCCTTTAACGTTACCGTTAATAGTCCTAAGCTTTTTTCATCAACGACACTAATTAATCGTCTTAGTGTTTTTTCTTTTATAAGTGGTACATCACCATAAAGGATGAGTACAATTGAATCGTCATCAAGGTAGGGAAGGGCTTGTTGAACAGCGTGGCCTGTGCCTAACTGCTGTTCTTGCACTATAAAATTTATATTTTCTGTCGTACTAATATGTTGTTTTACCTCATCTGCTCCATGACCGACTACTAGATTGATGGATTTATCGCTAAGCTTTTTTGCTGTATCGATCACATGCTCTACCAGTGATTTACTCGCAATAGGATGCAATACTTTAGGAAGAGATGATTTCATTCGCGTACCTTTTCCGGCAGCGAGAATAACAGTAGTTAACATGGAAATATTTTTATCCTGTTCGTCAAATAATGGCCTTAAAAATAGTCAGGCACAAAAAAAGGTAGCTAATGCTACCCTTTTTTTGATGAATAATCACTAAATGAGCTTAGTCTATTTACCCATTTTTTTACGTATGGCTTGTAACGTACGTAATTGAGCAGATGCCTCTGCTAACTGTACTGCAGCAGCAGAATAATCAAACTCACCATTGCGGTTTGCAATGTTTCTTTCTGCTTCTTCTTTTGCTTGTTGTGCTGATGCTTCATCCATATCTTCAGCACGCAAAGCTGTGTCTGCTAATACAGTAACAACATGAGGTTGCACTTCAATATAGCCACCAGAAATATAGAAAACCTCTTCTTCACCAGATTGAGTGATCACACGAATAGGGCCGGGCTGTAAACCAGATAATAGAGGTGCATGGCCGTAACCAATACCTAAATCACCTTCTGTTCCTGCAGCAACAACTAACTCAACTAGACCAGAAAAAATTTGTTTCTCTGCACTAACGATATCGCAGTGGACTGTCATCGCCATAACTTAACCTCTTTATTAGAGAAAGAAGAGTGGGGTCAGATATAGATTTTAAAACCCTTCACCCAATTCTAGCAACAGATCAACACCATGCTGATCTGTTGCTATTTTTCTTACATGTTTTTCGCTTTTTCTATCGCTTCGTCGATAGTACCAACCATGTAGAACGCTTGTTCTGGAAGGTTATCGTATTCACCCGCTAAAATACCTTGGAAGCCACGGATGGTTTCTTTTAGCGATACGTATTTACCAGGAGAACCGGTAAATACTTCTGCTACGAAAAATGGCTGTGATAAGAAACGTTCAATCTTACGTGCGCGTGTCACACTTTGTTTGTCTTCTTCTGACAACTCATCCATACCTAAGATAGCAATAATATCTTTAAGTTCTTTATAACGCTGAAGTACGGTTTGTACGCCACGCGCTATATTATAGTGCTCGTTACCAATAATTAACGGATCAAGCTGACGAGAAGTTGAACTTAAAGGATCAACCGCTGGATAAATACCTTTTGAAGCAATATCTCGTGACAATACAACAGTTGAATCCAAGTGAGCAAAGGTAGTTGCAGGTGATGGATCGGTTAAATCATCTGCAGGTACGTATACGGCTTGGATAGAAGTAATAGAGCCAGTTTTTGTAGAGGTAATACGCTCTTGGAATACACCCATTTCTTCAGCTAGTGTAGGTTGGTAACCAACCGCTGATGGCATACGGCCAAGCAGTGCTGATACTTCCGTTCCCGCAAGGGTATAACGGTAAATGTTATCAACAAACAATAGTACATCTTTACCTTCGTCACGGAATTTTTCAGCCATAGTCAAGCCCGTTAGTGCAACACGTAAACGGTTACCGGGAGGCTCATTCATTTGACCGTAAACCATAGCAACTTTTGAGTTGCTAAAAGTCTCAACATCAACAACGCCAGCTTCTTGCATTTCGTGATAGAAATCATTACCTTCACGAGTACGCTCACCAACACCAGCAAACACAGATAAACCACTGTGCTGAAGTGCGATGTTATTAATGAGCTCCATCATGTTGACGGTTTTACCAACACCAGCACCACCAAACAAACCGACTTTACCACCCTTAGCGAATGGACAAACAAGGTCAATTACTTTGATACCTGTTTCTAGTAGTTCTTCAGACGCTGATAATTCATCATAGGCAGGTGCTTTACGGTGAATTGGCATACGCTCTTTTTCACCAATAGGACCACATTCATCAATAGGGTCACCTAATACATCCATGATGCGGCCCAGTGTTTCGGTACCAACAGGTACAGAAATTGGCGCTTCGGTGTTTGTTACTTCTAGGCCTCGGCTAATACCTTCAGATGAACCCATTGCAATAGCGCGTACTACGCCGTCACCTAATTGCTGTTGAACTTCTAACGTTAAGCCTTTTTCACTCACAGTAAGCGCGTCATAGACTTTGGGTACTGAATCACGTGGGAATTCCACATCAATCACGGCACCAATAATTTGTACAATACGTCCGCTACTCATTTCCGAGTCCTCTTATTTAACTGTATATAGTTAACTAATATACTTGTTGGATTACATTTTCAACTAGTAAACTAGCTGCTAAATATTTTTTATTAAACCGCTGATGCACCACTAACAATTTCAGATAATTCTTGTGTAATCGCTGACTGACGAGCTTTGTTATAAATCAACTGTAAGTCATCGATCATATCACCCGCATTATCGGTTGCACTTTTCATGGCAATCATACGAGCCGCTTGCTCACATGCAGAGTTTTCAACTACTGCTTGATAAACTTGTGATTCAATATATCGAATCAGTAAGCCATCTAGCAATTCTTTTGCACTTGGCTCGTAAAGATAATCCCAAGTATGCTTTAGCTTAGAATCATCATCTGCCTGTAAAGGTAATAGCTGATTAACTTCTGGCTTTTGCGTCATGGTGTTAACGAATTCATTATTAACCAAAAATAACCGATCAATCTTTCCATCGCTATATGCATCAAGCATGACTTTAACGGTACCAATAAGGTCTGCTACGGCAGGTCTTTCACCTATATCACGAACCGCTGCTTCAACATTACCACCGTAATTATTAAAAAATGCAGAAGCTTTTGCGCCAATTAAACAAAGGTCAATCTCAACTTCTTGATCTGCCCATTGCTTCATCGACTTAACGGCTGTTTTAAACGCATTAATATTTAAGCCACCACACAAACCACGGTCTGTAGAAACAATGATAAAGCCAACACGCTTAACATCACGCTCCAATAAGTACATATGCTTATACTCTGGATTAGCATTTGCAAGGTGCCCAACAACATTGCGAATGCGTTGTGCATAAGGCTTACCTAATTGCATACGTTCTTGAGCTTTACGCATTTTACTAGCCGCAACCATTTGCATGGCGTTAGTGATTTTTTGCGTACTTGTAATACTCGAGATTTGAGTACGAATTTCTTTTCCGACTGCCATCTTCTTTTCCGACGATTAGTGAAAGTCTACTATGCTAAAAGCTGGGATATGATTAATATCACCCCGACTTCGCCACATTTCAGAGTCAAACCAATGTAAATATTGATCTGACCCCGGTTTTTATTTACTTACCACGTTTGTGTTGCTTTAAACGCTTCTAATGCAGATTTAAATGTCGATGAAATTTCATCGTTATAGTTGCCACTGTCGTTGATTTGATCCATTAATGCACCATGCTCACTTGCCATATAAGACAACAAAGCGGATTCAAATGCGCCAATTTTAGCTACGTTAATGTCTGTCAAATAACCTTCGTTAGCTGCAAACAACACAACTCCCATCTCCGAAATAGATAGTGGGGTGTACTGCTTTTGTTTCATTAATTCAGTAACGCTCTCACCTTGGTCTAGCTGTGCTTTGGTTGCATCATCAAGGTCAGAAGCGAACTGTGAGAATGCAGCTAGCTCACGATATTGTGCAAGTGCAGTACGAATACCACCTGATAATTTCTTAACGATTTTAGACTGCGCTGCACCACCTACACGAGACACTGAAATACCCGCGTCCATCGCTGGACGAATACCTGAGTTAAATAAGTCTGTATCAAGGAAGATTTGGCCATCGGTAATCGAAATTACGTTAGTCGGCACGAATGCAGATACATCGCCCGCTTGAGTTTCAATAATGGGTAATGCGGTTAATGAACCCGTTTTACCCTTTACTTCACCTTTAGTGAACTCTTCTACATAAGTCGTGCTCACACGAGATGCACGCTCTAATAGACGTGAATGTAGATAGAAAACATCACCAGGATATGCTTCACGACCAGGTGGACGACGAAGTAATAGAGAGATCTGGCGATAAGCCCATGCCTGCTTGGTTAAATCATCATAAATGATTAATGCATCTTCACCACGGTCACGATAATATTCGCCCATAGTACAACCAGCGAATGGTGCTAAGAATTGCATTGCAGCAGGATCAGAAGCAGTAGCAGCAACAATAATAGTATGTTCCATTGCGCCATGCTCTTCTAGCTTACGTACTACTGACGCAATTGAAGAGGCTTTCTGGCCGATAGCAACATAAATACATTTGATGCCTTTGCCTTTTTGGTTGATGATGGCATCAACTGCAATCGCAGTTTTACCTGTTTGACGATCGCCAATAATCAACTCTCGTTGACCACGACCAACAGGAACCATTGCATCAATAGCTTTAAGACCTAGTTGAACTGGCTGATCTACAGATTGACGCGCAATTACACCGGGTGCAATTTTTTCAATCGCATCCGTTTGTTTTGCATCAACTGGACCTTTACCGTCAATAGGGATACCTAGTGCATCGACAACTCGACCTTGGAGTTCAGGGCCAACAGGCACTTCAAGAATACGTCCTGTACATTTACAGCTTTGTCCTTCGGCAATTGATTGATAATCGCCAAGAACTACTGCACCTACCGAGTCACGCTCTAAGTTAAGTGCCATACCATAAACGCCACCGTCAAATTCGATCATCTCACCATACATAGCATCTGCTAGACCATGGATACGAATAATACCGTCGGTAACGGAAACAACAGTGCCTACATTTTTGGCTTCACTGCTGACGTCTAAAGAATCGATACGATTCTTAATTATTTCACTGATTTCTGAAGGATTCAGCTGCTGCATGCTCTGTTCCTCTTACCCCATTTCGGTGGTTGTCGGTTAATACGTTTATTTAAATCAATTTAAACCAATGGTTTCAGATAACTTGGCCAAGCGACCGCGAACTGATCCATCAATTACCATATCGCCAGCGCGAATAATTACGCCGCCGATTAAAGACTTATCAATACTGGTTGATAAAGCCACTTCACTATCTAACGCTTTACTTAATTTATCAGCGAGTGTTTTCTCTACTGCGCTATCTAATTCGAATGCGCTACTAACTTTTATATCAGAGAATTTTTCTTGCTGAGATTTAAAGTCTTCAAATAGTTGCTGTACTTCGACTAAAAGCCCTAAACGTTTGTTATCGGCTATAACCGCAACAAAGTTTTTAACCTTACCGTCTAGTTCATCACCACACAGTTCAATCAGTAGTGCGGCTTTCTGTTCCGATGTCATCGTAGGAGAATCTAAATTCTCTTCTACAACAGACTCTTGTATTACACTCGCAACAACAGCTAGAGATGATGACCAAGCATCAAGTGTTTTGCTGGCACGAGCATATTCAAAAGCTGCTTTTGCATAGGGACGAGCTAAGGTAGTTAATTCTGCCATGCGATGTCTCTCTTAGAAGCCTATTACAACTCGGCGGCTAATTTGCTCACTAAATCATTATGTGATTTAGCATTAACAGTTTGCCCAAGAATTTTTTCTGCACCAGCAATCGCTAACGCACCCACTTTACCGCGCAACTCTTCTTTAGCACGGTTAGCTTCTTGTTCAATTTCCGCTTTCGCTGCAACGATAATACGATCAGCTTCAACTTTCGCTTGTTCTTTCGCTTCATCAACTAATTGTATTGCACGCTTATTCGCTTGCTCTACAATTTCTGCCGCTTGTTTTTTAGCTTCTGTTAATTGCTCACCGACTTTTTTCTGTGCAAGCTCGAGATCTTTATCAGCACGTTCTGCTGCTTGAAGACCTTCTGCTATTTTTTGCTCACGTTCTTGCATTACAGCAATTAACGCAGGCCAGACAAATTTCCAGCAAAAAAAGACAAAGATAAAAAACGTAATCGTTTGTCCGAATAATGTTAGGTTGATATTCACACCAACAC
Source organism: Candidatus Endobugula sp. (assembly GCA_047630005.1). Taxonomy (GTDB): domain Bacteria; phylum Pseudomonadota; class Gammaproteobacteria; order Pseudomonadales; family Cellvibrionaceae; genus Endobugula. Next base: position 11,954 of record JBLHVA010000008.1, read on the forward strand.
CTCTTGGTTAAAATTAAAAACGCTAATTAATGATTATTAATCAGCTATTCTTTTATACAAGTGAAGGAGCAACAACAAATATCAAGTACATGCCAATACCTACACCAATCATTGGTACCGCATCTAATAGACCAGCCATTAGAAACATTTTACCTTGAAGGGCAGGGGCTTGTTCTGGCTGACGTGCAGCACCTTCTAACAATTTACCACCTAATGTACCGAAACCAATCGCAGTACCTAAAGCACCTAGACCAATCAATAACGCACTTGCTACATATACTAAACCAACGGCTTCCATCATCTTCTCCTACAAAGTGATTTTAATTTAAAAAAATAAAACAAAGGTTTTCATTAATTATTAGTGTTCATCATGGTTATCGTGTGCCATTGCCATATAGACAGTAGTCAACACCATAAACACAAACGCTTGAAGTGTAATAACAAGAATATGGAATACTGCCCATGCCCACTGTAGTACACCTGCAAACAACCCTAATAAGAATCCTGCGCCAAACATAATGGCAATCAATATAAAAATCATCTCTCCAGCATACAAGTTACCGAATAGTCGTAAGCCTAAAGAGATAGGCTTGGCTATTAGCGAGACAGTTTCAAGAATAAAGTTAATGGTGATCAATATTGGGGATAAAAGAAGACCCCAGCCTTTAGTAGGCGGTGAAAATGGGTGGAAAGTCAGTTCTTTTATAAAACCAACCATGCCTTTTTGCTGAATGCTAAAGAAAATCATCAACAAAAACACACCTATTGCCATACCAAGAGTGGCATTAGGATCAGTAGTCGGCACGACCTTAAAGTAGAAATGGGGGTCGCCAACAATAACGTTTGCAACAAAATGAGGAATCCAATCAACAGGTATAAGATCCATAAAGTTCATTATGAATACCCAACAAAATATAGTTAGGCCCATCGGAGCAACCATACTATTTTTGTAATGAAAGGTATCTTTTACGGTGTTATCGACAAAACTAACCACCAACTCTACAAAGCTTTGCAGGCCTGTTGGAGTATCCGACGTTGCTTTTCTAGCAACACGAGAAAAGACAAATATAAATAGCGCGCCTAAAAATATAGACCAACCTAGGGTATCAACATGAACTGCTGAAAAACCCATGTCTTTGGCTTCTTGAGATGAGTGGGCCGATACCCAAGTAGATTCAGTAAGCACTACGCCATCATAGCGAGTATAACCTTCTGGTAACTTACCGTAGGTCCAGTTCTGCAAGTGATGCTGAATATATTCAGTTGAGGTCTGTTCGCCAGCCATACCGTCTATTTACCTTAGGTCTTTGTGCATTCACTTAATGTGCTAAGAAAATACGCTTTTTGGTTTTACCGCATCAACCTATTTGATTGTTGCGAGTTGTATCCACTGTATGAACGTTAATGCTATGTAAATACTAAACAGCAATAACACATCTAATGGGTTAACTAGCGTAAACGCAATTGCGAAACCTACGCCAGATAATAAAAACTTTCCCATTTCACCACGATAAAAGCTCAATAGCACAAATCGTGCTGCATGAGCGCCTCGAAACCGAAAGGCATACAAGGCAAAGTACATGTTTGGAATTATATAAATCATTCCACCAACAAGTACTGAATAATCTGCTTTTGATTTGATTAAACCTACTACTACACTAACAACAACAATAACTATGATTTGCTGCAACCAGATAATAGTGAGGTACTTAAAAGTGACTTGCTTCTCGCTAGAGGCAGTTGTGCTACTAGCGGTGCGTAAACCAGAACCGGAAATATTCTCGGTAGTGGGTTTTTCAGTCTCGATGGTTTTACCCCTCAACTTTCATCATCTTTTACTCTGCCATATTTTATGTTTTTATCTATAAAAAAACAGGTCGCAACAAGATAAGTTTTATTCACTTATCAGCCCACCTCTAAGACAGAGCGAGCGCAATTATAGGGACTTGATCAGAATCATTCAATACTTAATGTTACTGTTCGTAACCAAGATGATGCAAAATACCATCTAATTCATCTAAATTATTATATTTTAAGACTAACTTGCCCTTACCTTTTGCAGTATGTTGAAGCATTACAGGCACACCTACTTTTTCAGAAATACCTTGTTCTAGCTTTTCTAGGTCTGGATTATGGAATACTTTTTGTTCGGCAGGCTTATTTATTTCTTCTATTGTACGCCTGACCAACGCTTCCGCTTGGCGAACAGATAAACTTTTTGCTACTACTTCACTTGCCACTATTCGCTGTCTGTCGTTGGTTAAACTCAGCATTGCTCGTGCATGACCCATTTCTATATCGCCATGTTCAAGTAATTTTTTAACTTCCTCGTCTAAGGCAATTAAACGCAATAAGTTTGTAACTGCTGTTCTCGATTTACCCACTGCTTCAGCAACTTGTTGATGCGTTAGCTCAAATTCATCCTGTAATCGCTTTAATGCTACGGCTTCTTCTAGGGGATTAAGGTCTTCACGCTGGATATTCTCGATAAGCGCCATGGCAATGGCCGCTTCATCTGAAACGTCTCGAATAACTGCAGGAATTGTATCAAGCCCAGCTAACTGGCTCGCTCGCCACCGACGCTCGCCTGCTATTATTTCGTATTTATTTTCTGCTACAGGACGAATAACAATGGGCTGCATAACCCCTTGAGACCGTATCGATGAAGCTAACTCTTCTAATGCTTCTTGGTTAATATCTCTTCGTGGTTGATACTTACCACGTTGTATTAACTCTACTGGCACATATTTGAGTTGCCCATTCACGTCTGCCGTGGGGGACTGCACCTGCTCTATAGCATCTTGTACAGAGGCAGGTTCTTGTTGGTGAGTACCCGCACCTAATAATGCATCTAGACCGCGACCCAAACCTTTTCTTCGTGTTGCCATAATATGCTCTTAAATACTTATTATTTTATACTTTTTCTTTTTGCTCTGCTTTTTTTTGCGCACGCTCACTACGACGGACAAATTCACCCGCTAATGCTAAATAAGCAATGGCGCCTTTAGATTGACGGTCATACACTAGCGCAGGTTGACCAAAACTAGGCGCTTCTGCCAAGCGCACATTACGTGGTATACAGGCTTGATACAATTTATCGCCAAAATATTCTTTTAATTGATCAGAAACATCATTGGTTAATGTACTGCGCGGATCATACATGGTTCGCACAATCCCTTCGACAGATAACGAGGGATTAAGCTGCTGCTGTATTTGATTGATGGTTTTTATAAGTGCGGAGATTCCTTCCAAAGAATAATACTCACACTGCATGGGAATAATAACCCCATCGCAGGCAACCAATGCATTTAGGGTAAGCATATTTAACGATGGTGGGCAGTCAATTAAAATATAATCATACTGATCTTTAACTATTGCTAAAGCATTACGTAAGCGAAATTGTTTTTCGGGCAATTCTAGTAGCTGGACTTCTGCTGCAGTTAAATCATCATTCGCTGCGATGACTCCAAAGTTTCCACTAGGGGATAACTGGCACGCTTCTGCTATTGGACAATCTTCCACCAAAACATCATAAACCGATAAGGGTACATCGCTTTTATTCACGCCACTACCCATGGTTGCATTACCTTGAGGATCTATATCAACTAACAAGACGCGCTTTTTAATGGCAACTAATGAAGCAGCCAAATTAACACATGTGGTCGTTTTGCCCACACCACCTTTTTGGTTTGCTATTGCATAGATTTTATTCACTGCGGGTTCTCTCTTTTAGCTTATTTATCTCTATGCATTATCTTTATTTTTAGAGCTAAACGCTGAACATTAAGTATACTATTGCATTATTATCACACTGATATAGAACCTATCCCAGTCATGCAACAGGCGTTAACACCAACAGGTGTCGTTCTCCATCCATATTCGGGACGGTCAATGGATAAAAGGAATCGACAATAGCGTGTTTTTCACAATCTCTCAATTCATTTTCTGGATAGAGTCCCTTCATTGCCCAAAAACAACCTTTTTGATCCAGTAGGTGTCTACTGCCAATAACCATATCCTGTAAGCTAGCGAAGGCTCTACTCATGACGATGGTAAACAGTTTTTCGGGTTGATAAGATTCCACTCGTGTATTTTCAATAAACACATTATTTAATATGAGTTGTGTTTTTACTTGAAATAAGAATCGTGTCTTTTTGCCATTGCTATCCAATAAAGTAAAATCTATTTTTGGAAAAACAATAGCTAATGGAATGCCTGGTAAACCGCCTCCCGTTCCAATATCAATAATACGCTCAATTGTTGGTTGATTTTTTTCAATCGACTTTTCTACTTCCTTTTCTAAGAATGGCACCAAAACCAGACTATCTAACAAGTGCTTTTCGACCATGACTAAAGGATCGCGGATAGCGGATAAATTATATGCTTTATTCCATTTAACAAACTCAGCCAGATACGCGAGTAACTGCTG